>JBAZXY010000028.1:0-13625 GCA_041659585.1 Parcubacteria group bacterium
TTTTCTTCAACCTCACCATCTTTAAAAATATTTTTAATATGGCGTGATACGACAGATTGATCAACACCAAAAAGGCCCACTATTTGCGCCTGCGAGGCCCAAATTGTTTCATGCGTAAAATCACCCCGCAGTTCGATAGCTCCGGATTTTGCCTGATAAATTACTACTCCTTTATTTTTTTGTGTTTTTTTCATATTTTTTAGGCTAGCTGTTTATAGTGATATTATACCACTAGGTAGATTTTTGACAAGTTTTTTTGGTGGTAGCTGAATCATTGTTTGAGTAGATGCTTTACTGGCAAGATTTCTTGTAAAGAATGGATTTGGTTTATATACTCTCATCATCTAGTGATCGCCCTCATGGCGTTATCAGCATACATTTGAATTATTTCAACTTACTGAAAATTTCAGAATCATTCTCAATGAATTCTCTTATCTCAGCTATCCTATCTTGCAAAAAGGAGTCAAAATTTTCCGGAAGAACATTTGGAAAATCATAGTCATGCGAAATGACCAAAATTGAATCGGCATCGCCCTTCAATTTTTTCACTAACGGCTTCAAGTGGACAATAGTCTCTATCAGGATCTCCCTTGCCTCACCAGCTTCATAACCATCAGTTTTACCAAACTCCTCCGCAATCTCGTCAATATTCTCATCATTAATCAGTGAATATAGCTTAATAAGGGAATCTTTAGTTGGTATGCCGTAGTCATCTGCCAATTCTAAATCAAAATATTCAACCATTGATTCCAGCTGACTTATGTGTTGATCGTCTCCCATAGGCGAATTCACAAAAGCCGCCACAGACCCAATATGTAAATAGATATTCTCTAATTCAGCTAAGATTTCATAATCGTCGTATGTATAGGCTTGCTTGAGGCTTGTAAAATATTCTCCGGATAGATTATTGTTTCTTATATGCTCAAAAAATTCAGTCAAAGCTTTTTCTGCTTCATTTTTGTTGAATGCAATTATTTCCGTTGTAACACTCATTTTTTTATATAATATTATTTGATTATTATAATTAACATTCTGGTGCAAGTGATGATTAGAAGGATGGGGGTGGAGTTTGATGTGGCTATGGTTTTCTAGTTACAGTTTATTGAGCCGTCTTTAAATCTTCAAATCTTTTAATCGACAAATCTAGATATGTTTTATCCAAATCAATTCCTAGAAATTTTCTGCCATGCATGGCAATGGGGAATCTGATTTTAAAACCTCAACAATAGAGCCTCTTATAGATGTTCGAATATCCTTTGCAAGTAGCTCATCACCCTCCACACATGCAAGAACTTCAATAATTTGCTCTTTAGTTAATCTTAAATTAGTTTCCAGTATTTCATCCTCAATCATTTCAACAACCATTCCTTCAATCTCTTCCCTACTTATAATAAAAATCGTAGATTTAATTTCGTACATAGAGCCTAGTTTTTAAGATTAAAATAATAAACTCTTTCATCTTTCAATTCCACTCCAATAACCTCATTGAATCTCAAATTTTCCAACCAAGGACTCTCTCTTTTAAAATCATCAAAGGCCTCTTTGTCAGTGCCTCCACTTCCCCATCCCAGAACCTGGCAGTTTTCCACTTCGGGTAAATCTTCTTCCGAGCCAGGCTGAAAGGTGAATCCTTCAGTAGTGTAGAAAATGAAATGTCTACTTGTTTTCATGGAATTGGTCAAGAATTAATTTTTATTCCTGATCCATTCTTGATCGTTTTAAGATTATTGTCAAATTAAGTTAATTTATATTTTCCGGGCTCTATAAATTCCAAATACCCTTTATCCCGTAAAAACTGCAGTTGCTGACGAATCTTAGCTTTAATATTATTATTTTCTGGATGAATTTTTTCTAAATCATACTCAAATTGATAAACCTCAGCCAATGAAAATTCATTCTTTCCCAAAGCTTCAATACAATTCATGGTGTCTAAAATCCAACCCTTCAATTCTGGTTTTGTGACTTTTTTCAGAAATGCGATTTTCTGCCATTTTTGCAAAACATCTTTCTTCAATATCTCCTTCCCACCTTCAACATAGAAAATTTTTCCTGATGATGGTATTTTTGAAAATAGAATATTTGAGCCAATCCATCCTGCCCTTTTAGCTGTTTCGTTGAGAGCTTTTCTTTTTTCAATAATTTCAGGAACAAAAAAATATTTTGGGACTACAAAAAAATCATCAACCACAAGCGCAGGCAAATATCCCATAAAAAAGAAATGTGGTTTTTGCTCAGAATTTAATCGTTCAATCATTTTTGAATAAGCGCCAGCAGAAACTTTCTTACCAATTTTTCCTTTTTTAGATTTCAGCTCAAAATCTTCTGCGCATTTTTCACAATAGAAATCCGCTACAGGCTTGTTATTATCATACCCACTAATTCCATCTCCACAACTCGGACAAAAAATCTCTTTCCCTACCCAGCTTTCAGTCAAAATTCTAGCAATTTGAGAATTGCTTTTGTAATCTACAGTTAATTTTTCATCTAAAACTAGATTCATTATTTTTTAGCTTTATCTTTTGATCGCTTAAAAATATTCTTTATCCAAAGTACCAAAATTTTTGAGTCCTTTTCATCTCGAAGTTTCTCTATATTTTCAATAAAGAAGGATAGATAACTAATTGCAACTATAGTTAAAGCTCCAAAAAATAGAAAAATAACAGCACTAGATATATTATAATGATCGTGCAAATAATCATATGCGCCATTAGCTGCAATCCCAGCGAAAAAAGCAACTATCAATCCAGCAATGCCTAAAGCCCATCCTCTTTTAAATTCTTTATGTTCTTTTTTGTTCATAAGTCAGTAATTTTAATAGTATGTTAAGATTTATGTAGATAGTTACGTAATTAAAGATACTAAACTACTTTTTTCAATATAATCCTGCTGAATTATTTAGATTTAATTATTGCTATAATTTTATCGCGACATTCATTCCACCCCTGCGAATACAATGTCAGCACTGGAACAATGGGGTTTCCGGAGAATCTTTCCAATATAGGAACAGCAACATCATTAAGTAAATATTCCTTTGACCTATTATATTCTTCCACCGTCTTATTACTTCCACTTTCTCCATATACTCCATGTATAATATCATTCCTCATTGAATTTGCCCTTAATAAATTCTTATATAATGTCAAGTCATGACTAATAAAATAATAGGTTGCTATTAGCTGCGAAGCTGTCATCTTTTTTATATTTGGCATCTCTTTCATTTTCAATCTATGCGCTATCCATCTAATCAAGCTTGGCAACATGATCTCTTCTATAAATGCCCATGTCAATATAAAACCTTCTATTCCAATTGATTTTTTAATTGTTTTAAATGATTTATAATATATTGTATTAAATTTTTCTGCATCTTTTTTAACAAGACCTTCTATGTCCATCTTATCGGGAATACTTTTTTCTCTTTGACTTAATTGATCGTCCATATTATTTAATTATCAATAATTTCTTCCTTATTTTTAAATTAATGCATGATATCATTTTTCAATAAATGGCTGAATTGATTCTTTAATAAAGCTCTGCAACATGGACGATCTTGGCGTTCTTTTGTTTCCAAATTTTTTTTCTATTTTTCCAATCTCCCTCTCTAAAAGGTGTTTAAGTTTCTCTAGGAATGGTAATTCCTTATTAATATCCTTAATTTTGATTTTCATTTTTCCATATCTTTCTTTAAAAGTTTTTTGTAAGGCACTTAAAAACATTCTATCACTTTTGACTAAGATTGCTCCTATCTCGCGAACATCAAAAAATTGAAAATAAGATTCGCTATTTCCATTGGTCTGAAGAAAGTTATGATTCATTAATAAATATAAACCCTGCACTGCACTAGTTTCTCCTTTCAGTATCGGCATCAATTCCTTTGCAATCTTTTGTTTTATATATTCCTCTCTTAAATCATCTATTTTTTCATCAACAAACTTCATTAATTCATTCCACTCGATACTTTTAAGGCCATAATACCCAAAACCAAAAGCACTTTCTTTCCAGCTAAAACCAGTATTTCGTTCATGCAAATTTAAAGGGAATGTTTTTTCACTAATCAAAAATTCAATATAATCCTTGCTCTCATTTAAAATGTCCTTCTTACTTTTATCTAACATCCCATTTTCAGAAAAATCTATAAACATTCCGAAGATATGCAACACGATATGCAGGTCTAGATACTCTTTTTTCTTCCATTTGTTTTGCACATCTTCCAAATTATCGAAGAAATCACCATCGCTTTGTTCATAGCAATACCAAAGTTTCTGCCATGATTCTTTATCGATATCCGCAATCTTTTCTATATTATTTATAAATTCCTTTTTCTCCTCTTCATCTAAATTAATGCCTTGTAGGATTTTCCCCAACACAACGACATCAAAGCAGGTGAGGGCGTGGGATATTACACTTCTGTACTTATTTAAGAAATGATGAGATTCATCATTCGTACCGAATTCTTTAAAAAATTGTGGATACTTCTTAAAAAAATCGTCACTTTTAATTACACCATTTTTATATTCAATAAAAATGACAATAAATTCGTAAAACATTCTTTCAAATAATTCTTCATTTTCCGTGGCCTTACTTGAAAATGTTTTATAAAAATATTCAAAATGAGACAATGCTTGTTGCATTAGTCTCAAATTATTATATTTTGATTGAGCAAAAATCTCTAAAAGATTTTTTTTCATACATTCAGACTTCTCTTGCAATTCATTATTTTGGATGTCCTTGACCAATCTTTCAATGGCTCCCTCTTTGTCTGTATTAACAACAAATTCCTTGCCAATTAATTTTTCTTTGTATTTACCATATTTATCAAATTCTTTGGATTTTATAATTTCATCCTCATTTGCAATTAAAATAACTTTTTGATTTTGAAATTCAATAAAATTATTTATATATCCAAGAAGTTTACCAATTTCAATATTACATCTTTCAAGATCATCGAAAATAAAAACGCTTTCATTGTTCTTTTTCAAAAAAATATCTACCAACAGTTCATTTGTGTCTGACGGTATCCAATCCTTAATTTTTTGTATCTTTTTAGCATTTCTGAGAATTGTACTTACAAATTTGTTATATTTTTTGGGAATAAATGGAATTAACTCTACAATTATTTTTTCCTTTATCATATCAAGATTATCCAAACCATACAGACTAATATGCAAGAATTTTTTATTTTTATTATTCTCAATATAGTTTCTAATAAAGTACGTTTTTCCACATCCCCACTTACCCTTCAACAAAACAGCAAAAGGAGTGTGATTTTCAACACTACAATAATAATCTAAGTATTCTTTAATATGTTTATTCATTACCATATTGTTGAATAAAAAATTTTGCAATAAATATTATTTATATTAAATTATTTTAAATCCAATTTCTTTCAAATATTCAAAAGTAGGATCATAATAATTTGAGTCTCTTGTGTTGTCATTATTATCACCTTCCGGAATTACAATGACCATCCCTTGTCGCGCCCTTGTTAGCAATACTCTATAGGCATTTTTTAGATATTGTTTTCTTTCTTCTTTTTTTATGTTGTGCCATTTGCTGCCAACAAAAGAAAAATGTTGCCACCCCTCATCTGAATATAGAAAATCAGCATCCCATACCACGCATGACCAATCAAGTTCTAATCCCTGAACATGAAATTCAGTGGCCACATCTTCCAAATAATATGAAGATCGAGTATCGTCTTTTGCATCTAAAAACCAGTGAATTGGGTCCATAGGAGATTTCACATCAATTGCATGCGGCTTCAGTCTCTGAGCTTGAGACGAAACAACTATTCCATATCGTTCACTTCCTCGTGCCATTTTCTTGAGCCATTCCTTTGCCTTACTCAAGTCCCTTGTGATTACGATGGGATATTTTTCCTTTAATAATTCGTAGTTAGTCTTAGCTTCTGGAATATTTAAGTCAATAATATTCTTTACTAATAGTGAAAGATTTTCCGCCCTAAATGATCTCAGAGAAACTGAAAGATGTAGTTCTTCTTTTTGGATAACATTACTGTGTTTCTGAATTATTTCCAATGCTTTGCCAGCCGCATATTCGCTATCCTTCAACCTATTTGATATATAAACATTCCAATTTGGAAAAGACCGATTTAATGATTCTAACCATTCGCTAATTCCAGCCTCACCCGTGTTGATTTCTTGTCCTCCGCCAACTAGGCAAACTATCACCGCCCAATCTTTGTGCCTGTCCATGCATGAAATCAAAAATTCTGGCTCTGAAAAAGAAAAGTTTGGAGTATTTTTCTTTCGCTGCATGAAGTTTTTTGTTTGAAGATGATTCCAAGCTCTTTGCGCCTCATCAAAAATTGCAACATGATCAAAGGGTGGCTTAGAATCAATCAAGCATTCATCTCGAAAATGATGAACATTCTGAATAAAAACTTTAACTTCACTCATTGCAACACCTTTTTTTAATTTTCTTCCCTGTTCTTTTTCTCTCTTCACCCTATCTCTTGTCAGAGCTTCTCTCAAAATTGAAACCAATGGTCCATTGCCAGATAGAAAAATATTATTAGAATCATCATCTTTTGCATGCTTCTTCGTAGCAATATCCAATCCAACTAATGTCTTTCCAGCACCTGGAACTCCAGTTACAAAACAAATTACTTTTTCATTATTTTCCTTTGCTGAAGTAATAATCTTTAAAATAGCATTACTTGTCTCACTAAGATTAGTTGCTGACGCATCACTCCTAGAAATTTCCGTAACTGAATGACCATTATATAGTGACATAGCCGCTTCGATTATTGTCGGTGTTGGGGCATATCTTCCCCCTTTCCATTCGTCAGAGTTGATTTCATCTCCATCGGCAAATTTTAGGACATTATCAATAGCAACTCCAAGCGATTCAATATTTGTCTTTATAGGAAAGAGTAGATTATCGTTATGGGAAGTTGTTGAAATTTCAAGAAATGAGGTTTTTGCTTTTGTGGCGATAAGAATTGGAGCAATGAGATGAGTGTGACTTGTCTCATGAAAATTTTTTAGATCTAGAGAATAATCCCAAACTTGATCTATTGCACTTGTTAGAAATTCTTTTTCTCCGACTTTAAACTCTAAAATAAAGATGACACTATTAATAATAAGAACCACATCGATTCTTCTTCCCATTCTTGGAATAGAAAATTCAAAAAAAATCTCTCCTTGATGATTTTTTAGTACCTCTTTTAAAATATTAATTTCTTGAATCCAAGCTTCTTTCTGATTTATCTCAAATGAAAAATCATTATTTTGCGCCAAAAAACCTAAAATTTCCTGAACAGATGATGTACAGAATGCAGTTATTTTGTCGGAATAGAAATATCGATTCATAGGTGCTTTTAATTATAGACTTTTTATTATTTTGGTAATACTTCTTGGACAATACCAATCACACTATCTCCCTCATTTGGTATAATCGGCTGATGAATGGGATTTTTACTTTTTGGCAACAATATTCTTTTGCCGCCTTTCTTATCATACATTTTGATTGTTACGTCATCTCCAAGCAAAGCAATCACCCTATCGCCCGTGTCTGCTTTTAATTGCTGCCGACACAAAACCAAGTCCCCATCTTCAATTCCAGCAAGATTCATTGAATCTCCTTGAGCACGAAGAATGAAATAATCAAATCCTGATTTTATTTTAGCTTTATCAACTGCAATTTCATCCTCTTTATTTTCTTCGCCAAAAATGGGATCTCCGCAAGGAGCACAACCAACAAGTGGTATCATGATTGAATCAATCACCCTGGATATACTATCTTCAATCGAAGTTTTTTCTGAAACTAGCTCATCCTGCTTCTCCATATGCTGATTGCCTGATATAAATTCTTTAAAATACTTTCTTAATTCATTATCTACCACATACACATAAGCGCCTTTAATTCCCCTCGTTAGTAATGTCTTATATATATTTATGATGTATCTTTTTAATTCTTCATCATCAGTCACCCCCACTCGTCCATTCTTATCATAATATTCACTTCTATCTATATACATGCGCTTAGAATCTAAATCATATCTTAATTCTGGTCCAATAATCACCCCGACATAGTTTAGATCATAACCTTGCGTTGTATGAATACATCCCACCTCATTAATTGCATTTGGTGAATTAACCCAATCTATGGCTGTGCTATTCCATTTCAACTTACAATCTCCAATCTCAATATCGGTATCAGTCGGATTTTCATTTCTATCTGGATTAGATAACCATGGCCAAGCATAACCAGCAACTATTCTGCATAACCCCAACTCATTATTCTTTTCTTTTATATCATTAACCATCTTGTCTGCATTATCATATAGCTTAAAATCATGCATACCAAAACCATCCTTATTCTCCCTATTGTTCAATAAATCTTCAACGAATTTTATATATTTCTCTCCTGCTTGCACTCTCAATTGAGTAGTTAGGTCATATCTAACTGCATCTTTCAATTTATCAAACTGCTCGGGTCCCACATCCGCTGGCATAACATTTTGATTTTTATCATAAAAAAATATTTGATGTTTTGATTTTTTAATTATCCAATCTACATTAGTTGCTTCCTTATCCAAGCCAAGTAATCTATTGATGTTATCAAAGGCTCCAAAAGCAGCTCCGAGATTTTTCCTTCTCTTAAGTCGATGTGCTTCGTCTACAATGACCAAATCATAATCACCACGAACGATATCATTAGGAATAACTACCATATTAGCACTAAGCCCTTTTATATTACGGAAAACTTTTTTTATCGTCTCTCGCAAAGAACCCATTGGAATAACAAGAGCAATTTTTAGATGCTTTGTATCTTCGTGTTCTTTTAGGTATTTAACTAAATATGTTGCAAGTACAGTCTTGCCTGTTCCGGGCTGACCATTGACTATATATGTTTTCGCTTTTTTATTTTTTATATCTGCAAAAATCTTTTTTACAAAATCACTCTGGTCTTCCGTTAGGGCTTTATAAGGTGAATATTTAAAAAGATCACTATTTTTAATGTCTAGTAATTCCCTCTTCGCAAGCTTTTTTTGTTTCAATTTTTCCCAAATGACCTCAAATTTTGCTTGATACTTTTGCCTATCATAATAATTATGATTCGATAAGCCTTGATTTCCATTTTGAAGTACAAAAGATTTATCGGCTGACATATACTGAATAATAGAAGACTCGATATCTAATGTAGCTGATTTATTATATTCATCATCAGTAATTATATGTATTCTTTTAAGCCTACTCCTTTCGGGATTTTCATAATGCTGCTTACTTCTATTATAGACATTAATAGTCTCTCCAACATACATTTCCTCGCCATCTTCAATCAGATAAACAACAGGCCAATCACTGCTAAAGTTACAGGCTTGTATTTGGTTAAATTTATCTCTTTCAAATGGCAGGGTCTTTATTTGAGACATATTTTCTTATAGTTTATTGTATTTAGTATGTCTCCCCTTAGCTTTTTCAACTGGATACTTCTCTTCATTTTTTGCTTGTTTTTTATCAAGCGCCTTCAATAGATCAATATCTAAATCATGACTCATGAGAAGCAACCAATACAAAACATCTGACAACTCGTCAGCAACATCCTCTTTATTTTCCTCAATGTGCTTCTGCATTTCTTCAGCATTCTTCCATTGAAAATGTTCCATCACTTCCGTGGCCTCCAAAACCAAGGATAAAGACATGTCTTTTGGATTGTGAAACTGCTTCCAATCTCTTGCATTTCTAAATTCAACTATTCTTTTTGTGAGACTAGCAATTTCTTTTGACATATTATATGAAATTTATTTCTTCCAATCCTTGATTAAAATCCCCCCGCTGACCCTTTTAGCTACGACCTTCTGTTTCTCCCGCCAACCCAGTTCACGAATGATTTCGATGGGAATAGTGACTGCGATAGATTGTTTGCCAACTTTCGTCAGCTTCCTGATGTTTTTGTCCTCAAGTTTTCTTGTAGCCATAAATTATATAGTAAATATTTATTTACGTAATCTATTACTTACATCAATTCTACTCTTTTTTCCTTTTTTTGGCGAATTTATCCCCTTTCCACCCAAAAACAAGCCACCTATTCAAAGTTTAGCCTGGAACTTTGAATATGCGACTTTCCAATTCAAAGTTGCGCTATTTTTTCGTTCTCTTTTCTGCGTACACCTCGTCAAATAAAGCATAATAATCGGCATAAATATATTCTTGTCCATATTCTGCATCGCCCAACGGTTCAAGAATATTAAGTTTTTTAAGCCGCTCTATGACATTATAAGCGCCAGGAGCGGTGAATCCCGTCCACTTTATAATTTCAGCCACACCCACGAGTGGCTGTCCGAATAATTTTCGAACAATTTCCAATGTAGATTCGGCTGATTTTTTGCCAAGCTTCTGCACCTTCGCGAAATCGCGATCGCGAAGATCCGTTATTTGTGCACAAATTATCCGTTCATATCAATATAAACATATTATGCCTTTTTGTTTATATTATCAATCTCGATATAAACTAATTTTCAAAATGGTTATACACTTCGGATAGCATAATTTCCGTCCTTCATAGCAATATTTTTTCTTTGAAACTCACAAAACCCTTCTTGGTCACAATCACATGATCCACGATTTCAATGCCTAGGATTTTACCGGCCTCTTTGAGTCTTTTGGTGACCTCCAGGTCATCTTCGGACGGTTCGAGGCTGCTGGAAGGATGATTGTGCGCCACCAGGATAGAAGCGGCCAGGTGGTCGATAGCGGATTTGAAAACTTCGCGCGGATGAATGAGGCTGGCATTGAGCGTGCCGATAGAAATGGTTTCTTTGTGACTCAGTTGATTGCGAGCGTTGAGATAGAGCGCCACGAAATGTTCTTTCTTGGCGTGGCGCAATTCTTGCAATTGTGCCACCGCGTCACGCGCGGAAAGAATAGTCGGCAGATTGTTGTCCTCCACTTCCAAGGCGCGCTTAGTGAGTTCAAAAGCCGCCAGCAGCAAACAAGTCTTGGCCGTTAAAAAAGGCCTGTCGATGGATTCGAATTATCCTTTTGAAAAATAAAAAAACGGCAGACTCACAACAATTGTGTGTGTCTGCCGCCTGTAAAGAACGCCTCGTGGAATACTATTCTAATTCGATGAACGCGAATAATCCCCCAACGTATTTGGTAATTGAACCGATTTTAGGCAAGCAGTCAGGCTGCCCGACAACCGATGCATCCGCTTTTGCGAGAATATCTCGAACCTGCGGATATTCAAATCGGATGAGGCCTTTTTTGTAAAGAGCTCCGAGAAAGATAGCCAAGTCTTCCCATTCCTTGCAGCCAGAAGCAGCACCTATAATCGTAATAATTCTTTGCTCTCCCTCGATTGGGATAAGACGAAAAACAATTCTTGCAGACCCACCCCATTCACTTTTATTGGGATTTCGGTTCTGATGCGAGCAGACGAGACAATCCATGAGAGTTCGAAGAACCTTTTCTTCACAGAATTTTTCGCAGTTTGATTCGAACTCTGCCGGAACCAAGGGAAATGTTGTGCCAGCTTTTGCCTTAAGAACTGACTTCTCTGCTCTCAGGTGGATTTCTTGATAGAAATATACCGCTTTCCTATCAGGAACCATGGTGAACTCCACATCGATCATGATTTGGAGAACCACCTCAACCTCCCGGAAGACTTCCGCATTCAATGCTTGTAAATTGTTAAACATCGCATAGAGAGCAGGGCTTCTTTTTTCATAAATATTGACAGGCACTACGGTCACACCCAATACATCGATTTTCTTCAACATAACTCACTCCTCTGTGTTTGATATTTTTGGTAGGTATTGTTTCTTAACCCGATATGAAAAGTATTTTTAAGTCTATTCCCTCCTCAAATGGTTGATTTTATTGTCAAGATACTTCGAGATAGATTATCATAAATTCGTGATTGAGTCAATAGACCTATCTCGGTTCTAATTTATCATCACCCTTCAGCAACAAAAGGCACACTGCGATGGAGGTAGCAACCCTAGCGCCACGTTGGCAAAGGCCAAATCACCCCTGCCTTCCGGCAGGCAGGGTTCTGGGGGTTAAAAAACGGCTCGAAGCTATATAAGCTTCGAGCCGTCACGACAGCAATGCGCATTTCATAGAAAAAGAAGGTCTTCAGGAGAGTGGAAAACAAAATCCGGTTCGAGTTCAGCCAGATGAACTCCAATCCGTCATTCAAAGTTTAGCCCGGAACTTTGAATATGAGGTTTTCAAATTCAGAGTTACAGTCTATTCTTATCTTCGAAGCTCACAAAATCATTCCCGCCTGGCTTCAATAACCATGAAATAGGGAAACTCGTTCTTGTGCATCCTTTTTTCTTCGTCTCTAGTGAGTGGGTCACTATCTGAGTGTGGAATAATCACCTCCTGCATGTTCAAAATAACAAATCCATTTTTCGCCAATTGCTCCACATAAAAACCGATTGGGCGATGATAGAGATGAATTCCTTTTTCTTTTGGAAACATGGGGTGTGTCCGCTCTACAGGAGTCATATAAGCATAGGCTTTCCGGTAATAACCTTTCTCGTCCCGGTGTCTTTCCGATGAAGTAATTAGAGGATGGCTCATTGAAAACACCAGTCTGCCTACCCGATGCAAAACCCTGGCACATTCCTTGATAGTGCTTTCAATCTCAGCTATATCATGGAAGGCCATATTGGAAACAACTAGGTCAAAACTATTGCTTTTTAGCACTTCCATTTTGGAAGAGTTTTCTTGAATATATTTGATTCCTAGCGGACACTCCTTTTCCTTTTTCTTGGCCGTTTCCACTAATATGGGCGATATTTCCACCCCCACCACATCAGCTCCTGATCTGGCCATGATCCTTGAGAAATAGCCCTGGCCACAAGCCAGATCAAGAATCTTCTTGCCGTTGACATCTCCTAGTATCGCCAGAACTATCGGATTGAGGTATGCTTGATGGTTAATATCACCTGTTTCTCCTACAGCCTCACAATATTCCTCAGCTACCTTGTCCCAAGATGAATCAAATTTTGCCATATTTTTCTTAATAGTTGATTACACAATTCTATTGTACTATTTTTTGAGTGACTTATCCATTTTTCACTCAAAAACAAGCCTCCTATTCAAAGTTTAGCCCGGAACTTTGAATATGGGGCTTTCAAATTAAAAGTTACGGTTCGCCATTTTCTTTGGCAGCAAAGTACAATTCTAACTTTCTTTTGGTGGGCAAAAGAAAGTTACAAAGAAAACCCACCGCACGGCTACATATCAAGACAAATTCTCAACTTGTTCGCTAAAATTCCCATAAATGCTAAAAGGATTGTTAGTAGGAAATTTTTTAACGCACACAAGTTTCAATTTGTAGCTTGATATTCCGCTAGTGCGGGAACTTTTTTAAAGTTGAGGCGGGAGAAACGCACTTCGCTATGGGCGAGGAAGCGTTTTTTTAAAGCTCTCATCTTGTGGGACAGGGATTTTAATAGAGTTGGCGTAAAAATAAACCCTCATTCAAAGTTACGCTATTTCTTGTTTTTCTTAGCGTCTACACCTTTAAGCATTTTCTTACTTTCTGATTTTATTCTTCTTTCAACTTTTTTCACATCTTCTTCAGCCGGTAATGTTTCCGGATAGATTTCTTTTTCTGTAAGAAGATTACGCACACTCTTATTG
>JBAZXY010000029.1:0-13207 GCA_041659585.1 Parcubacteria group bacterium
GTAAATAAAGATGCTTTGGTTAGCGCCATTGCAACTAAAACTGAGCAATCTAAGAAAGACGTAGAGCTAGTGATTGATACTTTGATTGAAGAAATCACCAAGGGTATGCAGGCTGGTAATAAGGTTGCCCTAACAGGTTTTGGAACATTTAAGGTTTCTGCTAGAGCAGCTCGAATGGGAATTAATCCTCAAACAAAAGCTAAGATAGAAATTCCCGCTATGAATGTGCCAAAATTTACCGCTGGAAAAACATTGAAAGAGGCAGTGAAATAAGGTGCAGTCCTTGTAATAAAAAATCCTCTCCATGTGCGAGAGGATTTTTGTTTTCATGGGATAATGTTTTTGTAAGTAATTATTATTGAAGGGGGGGGGCTTATTGACGAAAAAAGGAAATGAGGGTAATATTTATAAGTAGCCAAATAGGAAGACGGGGCGTTGTGTAATGGTAGCGCGCTTGGTTTGGGACCAAGTAGTCCGAGTTCGAGTCTCGGCGCCCCGACAAATGGACAACTTTGAATTTAGAAATCATAATAGTATAATTTGATTTAAAATTCGAAATTGGAAATTTAAAATTTAATACTAGCGGGTGTCGTATAGTGGCTATTATATCAGCCTTCCAAGCTGAGGAGGGGGGTTCGATTCCCCCTACCCGCTCAAAGTAAAAAGTCCTAGGCTTGTCCTAGGACTTTTTGATTTGCTAGCGGGATGGGGAATCGAACGGGTAGGAATGAGACAAGTCGCCGCGACGCAGTCGAATGTCGATGAATGTGAGAGAGCGAACATTCAGCGCTACCCAGGGCAACGAAATCGAGCTTGCGATGGCGAGGTGGAATGCTCAAAAAATAAAAGAGACTTCAGGAAAGAAGTCTTTTTTATTTTTTGTAATCGGTCATTAGTGAATAAAGGGAGTATGCTTCAAATAGGTTTCAAAAATAATTTTTTTGAAATATAATTTATAAAAAATAAAAACATGCAAAAGCTCAATCGGTTTTTAATAATCACCGTAGCTATGGTGCTTATGTTTGGCTTAACTGAATTAGCTAAGGCTGCAACCCAGGTACCTCTTTTGACTGCGGGTAACTTTGTTGTTCTGGGTGGTTCCACAGTCACCAATACTGGCTCGAGTGTATTGACTGGAGATTTAGGAGTATCAGCCGGCTCTGCAATTACTGGTTTTCCACCAGGCACAACTAGTGGGACAACACATTCAAATGACGCAGTAGCAATCCAGGCGCAAGTTGATTTAACAGCAGCTTATACTAATGCTAGTGGCCAAGCATGTGATCACAATTTGACTGGACAAGATTTGGGAGGAAAAATTATTACGCCGGGTGTCTATTGTTTTGATTCTTCTGCACAATTAACCGGAACATTAACACTTGACGGTGGGGGAGATCTTGATGCTGTTTTTATTTTTAAAATGGGCTCTACTCTCACCACAGCTTCGGGCAGTAAAGTTAGTTTGATTAATAGCGCTCAATCTTGCCATGTCTTTTGGCAAGTTGGCAGTTCAGCAACACTGGGAACGACTACAAATTTCAAGGGAAATATCCTAGCCTTGACCTCTATTACAATGAATACTGGTGCAACCATAAAAAACGGTCGGGCGTTAGCGCGGAACGGTGCTGTTACATTGGATGCAAATACAATTACCAAGGCAATTTGTGCAACTTCCTCAGATGAAATAGTAAACGAAACTGAAGATACGAGTTCTGATATTAAAGTCAAAAAAACAGCTAGTGATTATAAATTAAACTCTGGGCCAAAGAAAGTCACTTTCACTTATAAAGTAACTAATGAAGGTGATATTGCATTAAGCGACATTTCAGTCAAAGATGACAAATGTGATGACGTGAGTTATGTTTCTGGCGACAAAAATGATGATGAATTATTAGACACAACGGAAGAGTGGAAATATGAGTGCACTAAAAAAGTTAAAAAAACAGAGACTAATACTGTGACGGCCAAGGGCACTGCGAACGGCGAGAGGATAAAAGATACTGACAAGGCTACGGTTACTGTATCCACGCCTAGTCTGCCTAATGCGGGAGCTAATCCTGATGAAGTGGATAACAGCAGTTTATGGATGCAAATAATAAGTTGGTTCTCATTCTGAGGGGTCAGTGAAGAAATTCATTATTGATTAAGGGTCAGGAAAGTCAAGCCAGTATTGGTTTGGCTTTTCCAGTTATATATGAAGAGCTTAAAAAAAATATCGCGCCGAAAACTGTTGATAATCATCCTTGGAGGATCGGTGTTTGCGCTGGCGCTGATGGTTTATTTTAATTTTAAACAGCCAGTGAAAATATTACGGAGCCAACGGTAGATGTTGCTATTTTGATGGATCAGAGGGCAGAAAATATTAATTTACCGGTACGACTAAAGATCCCAGGAATTGGCGTGGATGCCGTCGTGGAATCGCTAGGCCTTACGGTTGCCGGAGCGATGGAAGTGCCGAAAGGCCCGGACAATGTGGCCTGGTATGAGCTCGGCACTCGACCTGGAGAGCAGGGCAGCGCTGTTATCGCAGGACATTATGGCAAATGGAAAAACGGACAGGGCTCAGTATTTGATGATCTGCATAAATTAAATAAAGGCGATAAATTATATATTGAAGATGATAAGGGGGTGGTGATTGCTTTTGTGGTGCGTGAAAGTCGTAATTATGACCCAACTGCGGACGCCGTGGAGGTGTTTAGCTCAGATGATGAATTGGCTCATCTTAATCTAATTACTTGTGAAGGAACTTGGAATAAAGCCACGAAGAGCTTCTCTCAACGGCTAGTGGTATTCGCGGATAGAGAATAGTTTTTTTATTGCTAGGAGATAGGGGGAAATAGCTACTTGTGCAATAGTTTTGAATCTCTCCAAGAAGGGGTTGTTTATAATAAGAATAAAGAATGACTAAAGTTGTATTTACCTGTATAATAGATACGCTTATGTATATATTTAGAAATAATCAAAAAGAAGTTTCCATTTGGAAAAAACCAGTTCCTTTTGCAGGAGCGGTTTTGCTAATGCTTTTTTTAGCAGGAAGCTTATCTTGGTATGCGCTAGGTTTTTCGAATAAGATGGTTTTTGATTTTAAGCAACCTGAGATAAATCTCCCTGCAAGAGTGAGGTTGCTTTCTTCAGTAGAAAATCTTTTTCCCGGAGAAAAAAACGAACAAGCATGGCATTTCGTCCCAGGTCCAATTTCAATGCAGAAAATTAAGAGCAACGGTTGTGTGGCAGATGGATTTTTGTCGGGTTACGGGGAGAAAACTAAAGAGATAACAGCTATGTTTAACCGTTCCAATTGTGCTTATTTGCATCGATCTCTAGAAACTTGGTTACGGATACCTGATTTCAAGGAGGCGGAGAGCATTATGGAAAATGTAAAATTGCAGCCAGTGGTATACGGCATGTTTATTGCAGAAGCTATTTCTACTAGGAAGAAATATGAAGATGCGGTTGATGGAGAAAAATACCGCTATGAAAAAATGTGTCGAGCGGGGACGGAAAATAGATGGGGAACAGATACCTGCATTCCGAGCGTGGAAAAAGTGGAATACCGAAGATATGTTAAAGCGATTACCCGGCGAGCGATGGATATCGGTATCCAGAGTTTTTTATTTGGTCAGATCCAATTGCAAGATGAAAATCATAATTTCGCGGGAACAGAGATGAAAGGTGTTTTAGCGGATATGCGTGAATATGCCCAAGAAAAAAATATGCAAATTATTATTGGAGCACAAACGGATGATATTGTGGATGAGCAATATTTGCGCATGTTTGATTATATTGAAGGCGGAGTGGGAATAGATGCGGCCGGTCGGGTAGAAGACCAACCCTGTTCCAGTAATTTTTCCAGTTGTTGGGCGTTGCTTTGGGATAAGCGTTATAGCACTAAAGCGAATAATGTCTTTCTGCACTTAGATTGGAGTGGTTTGATTTGGGATGATATGGGAAAATTCTCCAGAATGACACAGGAAGCTAGAGTCCAGACTTTAAAGAATTTGTACGCTAAATTTAATACTGGTAATACGGGCTTTATGATGCCTTATTTAGCGGTACTGAACCATCAAAATGACGGTTGCTATGGTCCCAATAAAAATTTTTATACTCCCAGCAATAAATATAAATGTAAGGATGAAGACGCGATTAATAGCATCTTGCCTAAATCCTGATAAAATAAGGGAATAGAATGATTGTGGTATAATAAAAAGATAAGAAGTAAATTAATTTGTATGAATAAAAAAATAGCGGTGTTGGCAGGGGCAGTTTTTTTTCTGGGAGGTGTAATGTTATTAGTTAATATGGTTAAGAATAAGGATAATCAATTAATTAAAAATAATAAAGGTATGGAATTAGAAATTAAAACAACAGCAGAAGGATCTGGGGAGCGAAAAACTAAATTAGGAGATAAAATCTCAGTGCACTATACGGGGAAGTTGGTTGATGGTACAAAATTTGATTCTAGTGTTGATCGGGGAACTCCTTTTGAATTCCAAATAGGACAAGGCATGGTAATCGCTGGTTGGGAGAAGGGATTATTAGATATGAAGGTGGGGGAAAAAAGAACATTAACTATTCCTGCTGAGATGGGGTATGGGGCACGGGGAGCTGGAGGTATTATTCCTCCGAATGCTGCCTTGATTTTTGATGTAGAATTGATGGCAATAAAATAAACTTAAATTAGATCAAAAAAACAACCCGTGCGTGGGTTGTTTTTTTGTTGCGAAGAATGTGCTAAAATGACTGTATGCAAAAATGGAACACTAGGGGGAAATGGATAACAATTTTTATTTTAGGCGGGTCTATCTCGCTGGGATTTTTTTACGGATTATTTTTCAAAGAGAGTCGTGTGGTGATTGAAAATAAACCAGTGGCGGAAGACATTGTTGAGCAGTCAGTGGTGCAAGAAAAGGGTGTTAGCAATGAACAACCAGTTCCTGCGGAAAATAACAATAAAGAGATAGGATTAAAAGCACAAGAAGAGTCTGAAATAGTAGAGAAGGATAAAGGGGTTGCGGCTACCAAGAATGAGGAGCAGGGGAAGTTAATAATTGTAAATAAGGATGTTAGTTTTGGGCAAGAGAAAAGAAATTCCCGATCGATCGATACAATCATAATTCATTCTTCCTACGATGCCCTAAGAGACGATCCCTTTAGCGTGAGTGGTATTATCAAGGAATATCAGGAATATGGCGTAGCAGCGCATTATTTGATTGACAGAGAGGGTGTAATCTATCAACTAGTAGTAGATAAAAATGTCGCCTATCACGCCGGATTAAGCAGTGTTCCGGATGGTCGGAAGGGCGTGAATGAGTTTTCCCTGGGGATTGAGCTGATCAACACTAAAACAAGCCAATATACAGACAAGCAATATGAGGCTCTCAATAGCCTGTTGCGACTATTGAAAAACAATTATTCCATAAAGTATGTGTTGGGGCATAATCAAATCGCTCCGGAAAGAAAAGATGATCCTTGGAATTTCCAGTGGAATAGGATAAAATAGCTAAAAAATAATTGAGTAATGATATGCTGATTGAGATTAGGATTAAAAATAAGGTAGTCGATATCCTTCTTTTGGATAAGGAGGTTGTATTGGCAAAATCTACGATAGTGGAGGAACATCAGTTATCAGAAAAATTACTGCTAGTGATTGATGAGTTGCTTATGGAAAATGGATTAACTAGCAAGGATATTGCAAAAATGACATTGCAATCGGATATGGGTGATAATTTCACCACTCATCGTATCGCCTTGACAGTTACAGAGGCTTTTAACTGGGGGAAGACTGTGGATAACTAGTGGAGGGTGATTTTAGATAAAAAGAAGACTAAGATATAATGACTAATACAAGCCATTTTATTTTTAAAATAACCTTGTTTAAGAAAGAAAGAGATTTTATTCTTGACAAGACTGAAAAACCGTTTATAATTAGTATTATATTTGTCAAGTTCTGCCAAGTCTTGACTAACTCGCATTAAGCGAGTAAACCTTCTTCACGAAATAGGTCCGGGGGTGATATTTTCTCACATAGTCGGGAGAATAAACTAAGAAAAAAGCTTGCAAAAAAACAACCAAATAATTTAATATTTAACTGTAAGATCTCATTCATTTTACTCGCTTTTAGAAGATAAAAGGGAGTAATGGATAATGAGAGTATTTTTATGCTTAAAGTTCAAAAAACATTGCAGGTAAAGAATGCCTTTAGCTCCGAATCTTCGTTGTCGAAGAGAAAGTTTTTCAAACAAATGTCCGTAGTTTCGCTTCCCAACTTAATTGAAGCGCAATTGAATTCCTATGATTGGCTATTGGAAAAGGGCTTAAAAGAGTTATTATTGGAAATTAATCCTATTACTGATTTTGCTAGTAAGGATTTAGAATTATCTTTCGAAGATTATTATTTGGATGAACCAAAGTATGATGAGGTGACTGCTAAAAATAAAAATATTTCTTATGAGGCGCCTCTTCGTTGTAAAGTTAGATTGATTATTAAGAGTACGGGAGAAATCAAGGAGCAAGAAATTTATTTAGGAGATTTTCCTATTATGACAGAGCGGGGAACATTCATTATCAATGGCGTGGAGAGAGTGGTGGTGAGTCAGTTAATCCGCAGCCCTGGTGTTTTCTTTACTATGGATTACCAAAAAGGAAGACGGCTTTTTGGAGCTAAGATTATTCCTAACCGAGGAGCTTGGCTAGAAATCGAGACTGATTATGCTGGTGTGTTGTATGTAAAAATTGATAGAAAAAGAAAAGTTTCCCTAACCTCACTGTTAAGGGCTTTTGGTTATGCCACAGAAAAAGAGCTATTAGGTTTATTTTCTGATATCGACAAAGGAGATATTAGCTACATAGCTGAATCTATTCGAAAAGATGCCGCCAAGGATCAGGCGGAGGGTTATAAAGAAGTATATAAAAGAATTAGACCAGGTGATTTAGCTACTGCTGAAAACGCTAAGCAGATGATTGATTCTATGTTTTTTGATTTCGAAAAATATGACTTTGGCAGCGTGGGACGATACCGTTTGAATCAGAGATTGGAGACAGAGCTGGCCAATACTGAAGAAAATAGAGTACTGTTGCGCGATGATTTTATTGCTATTGTGAAAGAAATTATTCGCTTAAATAATGATCCCACAGCGCAAGCTGATGATATTGATCATCTAGGTAATCGACGCGTGCGAGCTGTGGGTGAGTTGGTGCAAAACAAATTGAGAGTTGGTTTCGCTAGAATGAGTCGAAATATCAAGGATAGAATGAGTACTTGCGACATTGAAACTGTGGTGCCTGGGCAACTCATTAATTCTCGACCGATTGCAGCTGCTATTAAAGAATTTTTTGCTAGCTCCCAATTGTCTCAATTTATGGACCAAGTAAATCCCTTGGCTGAGTTGGAACATAAACGTAGACTTTCTGCGATGGGGCCAGGCGGACTAACTCGGGAACGAGCTGGTTTTGAAGTACGAGATGTTCATCATTCTCATTATGGAAGAATTTGTCCAGTAGAAACTCCAGAGGGTCCGAATATTGGATTGGTAGGTCATTTGGCTACTTATGCCAAGATTAATGAATATGGTTTCCTAGAAACGCCTTACCTAAAAATTTATACGGAAATTGAAAATAATAGTGAGAAAACAGTGGGTAAGATTTTGCGAGAGGATGTTGCAGGATTTAAAGCCGGAACTTTGGTAGATGAGAAGATGGCTAATGAAATAGAAAAAGACAAGAAGCAATCAGTCATCAAGATTTTGCCTTGGATTAGCAAGGAGATTGAGTATTTAAATGCTACTAAGGAGGATCGAAAAACTATCGCACATGCTAATATTGGAGCAGATGAGCATGGCAATATTACAGATGAAATTGTTGGTGCTAGAGTGAAAGGGCATGCTACTGAAATTGAGGCAATGAAAATTGACTTTATCGACGTTTCTGCTAAGCAGATGATTTCCGTAGCTACATCTCTTATCCCTTTCTTGGAACATGATGATGCTAACCGAGCCTTGATGGGTTCTAATATGCAACGACAAGCTGTGTCTTGTGTAAAACCACAAGCACCACTCGTAGGTACTGGTATTGAGGATAAAGCGGCAGCTGATTCAGGGCAGGTAGTAATTGCTAAGCAACCAGGAGAAGTAATTGAGGTAGACGCAGATCATATTATTGTGAAAGAGGAGGCTCCAGCTGCTTCGAAAAAGCCTTTTATTAAAAGAGAATATAATTTGCAGAGCTTTGTGAAGTCGAATGCTTTCACTTCCATGAATCAGGTGCCTCGTGTGGAGAAAGGACAAATGGTTAAGAAAGGGGAGATGCTGGCGGATGGTGCTTCCACAGATCATGGAGAATTAGCTTTAGGGCAAAATATTGTAGTGGCTTTCATTCCGTGGGAAGGATCTAACTATGAAGATGCTATTATTATTTCACAAAAATTAGTGGAAGATGATCGCTATAGCTCGATTCATATTGAGGACTTCTCGATTGATGTTCGGGATACAAAGCTGGGACCGGAAGTGATTACGCGAGACATTCCTAATATCGGAGAAGAAAGATTAAAAAATTTAGATGAGACTGGAATTATTAGAATTGGCGCAGAAGTTTCTTCTGGGGATATTATGATTGGTAAAATTTCTCCTAAAGGGGAGGGTGATTTGACTTCGGAGGAGCGCTTGTTACGAGCTATTTTTGGAGAAAAATCTAGGGACGTAAAGGACAGTTCATTATATCTGCCGCATGGAGAATATGGCAAAGTAGTGGATATTAAGATATTTTCTCGAGAACAGGGAGATAAATTGCCTACCGGAGTAATTCAACAAATTCAAGTTTCTGTAGCGCAATTAAAAAAGATTTCTGTAGGAGATAAATTAGCCGGACGACATGGTAATAAGGGTGTTATCTCTAGAGTGGCTCCAGTGGAAGATATGCCATATTTACCAGATGGTACTCCAGTAGATATGATCCTGAATCCATTAGGTGTCGCGAGTCGTATGAATATTGGTCAGATTTTGGAGACTCATCTTGGGTGGGCTGCATTGAAACTTGGTTACAAGGTGGCTACTCCAGCCTTGGAGGGAGTGACTGAACTTCAAATAAAAGGAGAATTGGAAAAAGCTGGCTTACCGGTAACGGGAAAAATCAAGCTAGTGAACGGTAGGACCGGTGAGAAATTCGATAACGAATCTACAGTAGGAGTGATGTATGTGATGAAGCTCCATCATTTGGTGGATGATAAAATCCATATGCGTTCTATTGGACCGTACTCCCTGATTACACAGCAACCGTTGGGAGGAAAAGCTCAATTTGGAGGACAGAGATTTGGAGAAATGGAAGTATGGGCGCTGGAAGGATATGGAGCTGCCTATACCTTACAAGAAATGCTTACAATTAAGTCTGATGATGTGATGGGAAGAAGTAAGGCTTATGAATCAATTATTAAAGGTGAGATGATAAAGAGTCCGAATCTGCCAACTTCTTTTAATGTATTGATTAATGAGTTAAAGGGATTAGCGCTAAATGTAGAGCTAATTGGTGTAAAAAAAGAAGAAGATGATGAAGATGATGCCAGAGATTACGGCTTATCACAAAATTAAGCTTTTTGTTTAAAAATTAATTTCTAACTTCAAATTTCAAATTTCTAAATAATTCACCGGTGTCTCAATTGAAAAATTAAAGCATCATTGAAAATTTAAAATTTAGACTTGAAAAATTCATATTTATGGATTCTATTACAAAAGTAAGTGATTTCAATAGTGTGCGACTGACGCTGGCTGGTCCAGCTCAGATATTGGAATGGTCCAATGGTGAAATTACCAAGCCAGAGACAATTAATTATCGCACCCAACGCTATGAAAAAGATGGTCTTTTCTGTGAAAAGATTTTTGGACCATCGCGTGATTGGGAATGTTATTGTGGAAAATATAAGAGAATCAGGTACAAGGGAATTGTTTGTGATAAGTGTGGAGTGGAAGTTACCCGTTCGAGCGTACGAAGAGAGCGTATGGGGCATATTCAATTAGCTGTCCCAGTTTCCCATATTTGGTTTTTACGAGGTGTTCCAAGTAAAATTGGTTTGGCTTTGGGTATGAGCCCGCAAGAATTAGAAAAAGTTATTTATTTTTCCAATTATATTATTTTGGAAGTTAATAATGAGGCACGAGATAAATCCCTAGCTCAACTGGAGCAAGAGTTTAAATCTAAACAAAAGGAAATTGCTAAACTAGATGCTGATGCTAAGGAAATTAAAACAGATGAGTTAAAGGGCATCTACCGAACATCCAAGGAGGAATTAAAGGGTTTGCAAAGATTTCAAATTATTACGGAAGTGGAATATTTTAATCTATCCACTAAATACGGACAAGTTTTTTCTGCTGGGATTGGTGCGGAAGCTATTCGAACAATCTTAGAAAATCTAGATATGAAAGCTGAAATCGAGCTCTTGAAAAAGGATTTAGTGAAAGACGATACGATTGATACTAAGAAAATTCTCAAAAGAATTAAACTTTTCCAAGGGTTGATTAATGCCCAATTGCAACCAGAATGGATGCTGCCAACAGTAATTCCTGTAATTCCACCTGATCTTCGACCAATGGTAGCTTTGGATGGTGGCCGATTTGCAACGTCTGATTTAAATGATTTATATCGAAGAATTATCAATAGAAATAATCGCTTGAAGAAGTTGATTGAAATTGGTGCGCCAGAGGTAATTACTCGAAATGAAAAGAGAATGTTGCAGGAGGCTGTGGACGCTTTGTTTGATAATAGTGCTAGGCGGGGACAAGTAAGCGTAACTGCTTCCACCGGACAAAGAAGGGCTTTGCGATCCCTAGCTGATACGTTGAAAGGCAAGCAAGGTCGTTTTAGACAAAATTTACTCGGAAAGCGTGTGGATTATTCAGGTCGTTCAGTTATTGTTGTGGGACCAAAATTAAAACTTCATCAATGTGGGCTGCCGAAGAAAATGGCTTTGGAGCTGTTTAAGCCATTTATTATTAACAAGCTTATTGAAAGAGAGTTGGCATATAATGTGAGAAGCGCTGGTAAGATGGTGGAGGGTGAGAGCGAGGAAGCATATGAAATTTTGGATGAGATTATTTCTCACCACTATGTCATGCTGAATCGTGCTCCAACCTTACATAGGCTTTCTATTCAATCTTTTCAGCCAGTATTGATTGAAGGAAAGGCTATTCAATTGCATCCGATGGTGTGTTCCGCTTTTAATGCTGACTTCGATGGCGATCAGATGGCAGTGCACGTTCCTTTGACAGACAAGGCGAGATGGGAAAGTGAAAATCTGATGCTTTCTAAGCGTAATTTATTGAAGCCAGCCAGTGGTGAGCCGATTATCAGTCCGACTTTGGATATGGTATTGGGTTGCTATTATCTGACGCATATTTTGAAGGGTGCTAAGGGCGAAGGAAGGATTTTCTCCTCATTTGATGAGGTGATCATGGCTTATGAATTGCGTCAAATTGATGTTCGTGCAGAAATTAAGGTTTTGTTTGAAGGGAAGATTCTAGAAACTTCTGCTGGTAGAATTAAGCTAAATGAAATCATTCCTGAAGGAGTAGATTATCTGAATTATGAGATGACCAAAAAGGAGCTCAAGCTTCTAGTAGCTAAGGTGTTGGAGAACTGTGGGCCGGAAGAAACAGCTTTGTTTGCTGATAAAATAAAAGATTTAGGCTTTAATTCAGTAACTAAGTCCGGGATTTCTTGGGGCATGGCTGATTTAACTGTTCCACTAATAAAAAAAGAACTCATTAATAATGCCGAAGAAAAAGTGGAAGTGATTAAGCAACAGTTTAATATGGGGCTTCTGACTGAAAGTGAGCGAAAAGGCCAAGTGATTGAAATTTGGAATAGTGCTAAGAATAAAATTACGGATGCAGTGAGAGAGGGTATTGATAAAGAGGGTCCGGTATATTCGATGGTGTACTCCAAAGCTCGAGGCTCCGAATCGGTAGTCGTTCAGATGGCTGGAATGAAGGGTTTGATGGCTGGTCCAACAGGAGAAACCATTGAGTTGCCTATCAAGAGTTGTTTTAAGGAGGGTTTGAATGTATTGGAATATTTCATTTCTACCCATGGAGCTAGAAAGGGTATGGCCGATACCGCTCTTCGAACTGCTACTGCTGGATATTTAACTAGAAGATTAGTAGATGTTTCCCAGGATATCATTATTCGAGAGGAGGACTGTAAGGATAAAGAAGGGACTTATCTGCACAAGGAAGATTCTGATAGGATTGGGCAAAGTTTTGCTAGTAGAATTATTGGTCGTGTAACCTTGGAAGATATTATCAATCCGAAGACAGGCGAGGTTATTGTCGAGGAGGGCATTCTAATTAGTAAGGAGCAAGGAGAAGCTATTGAAATAGCTGATGTTGCTAAGATTAAAATTCGATCCCTGGTCACTTGTAAGACTCCACGAGGAGTGTGTCAAAAATGTTATGGATTAGATTTGGGCAGAGGACACTTGGTGCAGTTAGGTCAGGCGGTTGGTGTAGTGGCAGCACAGGCGATTGGGGAGCCAGGAACACAGCTGACGATGCGTACTTTTCACATTGGAGGTGTAGCGGGAACTGATATTACTCAAGGTTTGCCTCGAGTAGAGGAAATTTTTGAAGCCCGTCCTCCAAAAGGAGAATCGGTTATATCAGAAGTAGATGGAAAGGTAGTAGAAGTTTCCACCGGAGATAAGACAACTGACATCAAAGTTGAAATAGCAGGTAAAACAAAGGTGGTTAAGGAGTATCAAGTTCCAATGGGTAGCACTGTGCGAGTGGCAGAGGGTGATTTGGTTGGTAAGGGATCTAAGTTATCGGAAGGAAATATTGATTTAAAGAAGTTGTACAAAATCATGGGATGGGAAGCGGTGCATAGATATATTGTGAAAGAAATTCAAGAAATTTATGCTTCTCAGGGTGAATCTATTAATGATAAGCATATTGAAGTGATTATCAAACAAATGTTTGGTCGGGTGCAAATTATTGATTCTGGCACTACCAGTTTGATGGGCGGAGATATTGTAGAGAAGGAACAATTTAAGGAAATGAATAAGCGAGTAGAGGAGAATGGTGGAGAGAAAGCTACGTCAGAGGAGTTATTGATGGGTATTACTAAAGTAGCTCTTTCTACAGAAAGCTTCTTATCAGCTGCTTCTTTCCAGGAAACAGCCAAGGTGTTGATTAATGCAGCAGTTGAAGGCAAAGAGGATCAACTA
>JBAZXY010000030.1:0-12939 GCA_041659585.1 Parcubacteria group bacterium
ATATGGTCGAGAAGCTATCACACGACGCAGTATCTGTGAAGATGCTAAAAATAAACGGCTCGGATTTGATCAGGGAGTTGCGTTTTCAACCGGGACCGAAAATCGGCGCCATTTTAGATGTGTTGCTATCGGAAGTGATTGAGGATTCGGCTAAAAATGAAAAAGTATTTCTATTAACTCGCGCCAAAGAATTGGAACAAGAGGATTTGCAAAAACTGCGAGAGATGGCTAAAATGAAAATAGAGGAAAAAAAAGAAGAAGATGATAAAGAAATCCGTGACAAATATTGGGTGAAATAATTTTTGGAGATATGGTGAAATTGGCCCGCCTCGACTCGCAAAGACGATTGCTCGTCGACGCGAGGCGGGTAGATACGCATGTTCATCCCAGCACTATCTGCCGTGGTTATTTTTAAAAGATTATTTTGGGCACGTGGTGAAATTGGTATACACGCATGCTTCAGGTGCATGTGGCAGTAATGTCGTGAGAGTTCGAGTCTCTCCGCGCCCACAAATTATGGCAGGATAGTGCGGGACAAGGGTGCATGTTAGAGTAATCTTGTGAGAGTTTTATCTGTTTGTCAAAATCTTGTATTTTGCCACAAACAGGAATCCGCCTTTGGCGGACGAGTCTCTCTATCCCCACACTATAAAATAATTTCAAAAAAGAAAAAAGGCGGAAAACTGTGATAAGTTTTCCGCCTTGGTGTTTTTTTATTCACCCTTGTTTAATAACTGCTTTGGAATTTTTTCGCAAGGAACAGTTGCCATACTAACAGTATTCATGAGAGTATAAACTGCGAAACAAACTCCAGTCCGAGGGTCTTGTACATATCCAACCCTTCCTAGTATATTTCTGGAGTAATTCGTTTGTGCTACTACCTCGTCTGCTTGAGCATTGCAACAATTAATAACAATTGAAAGTGCAATCACAGCTATTAATGTACTAATCTTCATGGTGTTCTCCTATTTAATTTTCAATGAACTTTTTCTCCTATGAAATTACTAACGGTTAGTAATCTCAATGAGAGAGGCAAGAAAGTTAGAATCAACTTTCTTGCCTTGGTTCTTACCGATCATTATTTAACAATGCGGCCGGTATTTTTTCGCAAGGGACACTTGTGAATTGCCGATAGTTTGTGTGGTAGACTGCGAAGCAGATACCAGTCCGATCATCCTTCACATAGTAGATTTTATCTGTTATCTCTTTCGCCATGGCACTTGCGCTAGTGGAAATTATAAGTGTAATCGCCACCAATGCTATAAGTTTGCTAATTTTCATCCCTATCCTCCTTTTGAAAGAACTTTTTTGTCTAAGATTCGAAACCCTCCGTTTCTCATCATGACTACGTAGTATATCAGGTTTTGGCAAATTATGTGGAAGTGGGTGACAGAAAGATAGCTAAAATTGACAGATTGTGGCTTATTTGATATAATAAAAGTGTTGAAATCTAATCCACAACAAATACAAATAAAATGATCCGAGGTTTATTGGAACAATTAAATTTTTCTGAAAAAGAGGCGCAAGTCTATCTGGCGCTTTTAGAGATTGGCTCGACCAAGCCCAGTGATTTATCCAAGAAAACCGGTCTTAATCGCACGACCGTCTATGACATCTGCGATCTTTTGATGCAAAAAGGGTTGGTGAGTAAATATAAAAAAGGTGCCGGGACGTTTTTCAATGCCTTGGATCCGAAACAGTTGCTGAATTACTTGGATCGCGAGAAAGAAGAAAGAGTTAAGGCGATTGAAAGGCAAAAAAACAAAGTAGCAGAACTTTTGCCCCAACTTGTCTCGATGCAAAATATCTATGGTGCCACCAAGCCCAGGGTGCAATTTTTCGAAGGCGAGAAAGGGATGCGTGAAGCCTATGAAGATACGCTGACTAGCAAGGAAATTATCCTGGCTTATGCTAATCCGCAAACTATGCACGAAGGGTTGCCGGAATTTTTCCCAGAATATTATATCCGTCGAGCGGAAAAGAAAATTTTTATCAAGGCGATTGTGCCCAGAAATGAAATGTCTTTGGAGCGCACGCGAAAAAACCAGGAGGAAATGCGCGACACCCGCTTTTTGCCGGAAGGTAAGATGACTTTTTCCCCGGAAGTGAACATCTATAACAACAAGATGCTGATTGCTTCTTGGAAAGAAAAAATCGCCATCATCATTGAATCGAAAGAATTGGCAGACTTGCAAAAAATGACTTTTAACTTGTTGTGGGATATTTTGCCGAAGAATTAACTTTTTTTGAAACGATTTGGAGTTTATTGCCGGAGCATAAAGGGTAGTCGTTAGTGATTGAAAAAAGAAAAAGCCAGTAACCGTGATAGGTTACTGGCTTTTGAAATTAAATTGCGATTATTAGGGATTGGAAATCAATCCCAACTGTATCGCAGAACACTTTTGCATCTGCGAAGCGAAGCTTGCTAATGAGTTCATTAGCAACCCACAGCCTTCTTTCTTTTATATTCTCCTCTGCTCTCTCTTTTATGTCCTCCTCCGCTCTCTCTTTTCTTTCATCTTCTTTTCTTTTCTCCTCCGCCACCACCTCCTCTGTTGCGCTTTTTACCTCGCGCCACTCCTCCTCGGTAGGTGGAATTACGGGTGGAGATTCAAAATACTGCTCTCCTACCCGTATTCCCATCCTCTTGAGCTTTTCTCGCATCTCTTTCGAGATGCAACAACTACACGCCGTCATGTTTGGCGGATTACTTAAGTCTTTCTCTCGCTGCCATGCCACACCGTCCTTAACTACCACAAAAACATGCTTATCATTCCAGTATTGAAGTTTCATGATCTGTCTCCTAGTCTTGGGCTTGCCCGTTGTTGGGCTATTTAATTTTAAAAGAATATTTGCCATGAATTTTCTGCTGAACTTATCATGACTACGTAGTATAGCTAAAAAACAACAAAAAGTCAACGATTATATCAAGATAACTAAATGGCTAGGTTTTGTGTGGTCTAATATTGACTTGTACAAGGGAAATATTCTATAATGAAAATGTTGTCAGGAAATGTAACAAAACTATAAATATATGCTAAAAAATGATTTAGAAGTTATTGGATTGGATGAGGCAGAGGCCAGCGCCTATTTGGCTTTGCTAGAACTGGACGAAGCTTCCATCGCGCAAATTGCCGAAAAAGCCAAGTTAAAACGGCCGACTACCTATTTGATTGTGGAATCTCTGAAAGAAAAGGGTCTAGTGAGCATGGTCAAGCGAAAGAAAAAGACTTTGTTTCTGGCGGAAGACCCGAGAAAAATTCTAGATATGCTGGAAGAGCGCAAACAAAAGATGAGTCGCATCATGCCGGAGCTGTTGTCGTTTGCCAATGTGTTGGACAAAAAACCCGGCATCCGCTATTTCGAAGGGTGGGAAGGCATCAAGGATGTCTATCGGGACACTTTGAATTATCCCGAGCAAGAATTCCAAGCTTTTTTCTCGGAAGTTTTCTTGACGCGTTTTGATGAAAAGTTTTTTACAGAATTCTATTATGATCAGCGCTTGCAGAAAAGAATTTTTGTACGGGCGATTTTGCCGGACAACGCCGACACGCGCAAATTGGTGGCGCAAGACCAAGCGCAACTGCGCAAATCAAAACTGGCGCCAGTCGGCATGTTTCATATGAACATTGAAATTAACACCTATGGCAAAGACAAGGTGGGGATTATTTCTTTTGAGGAAGAGTTCGCTTTGATCATCGAAAGCAAAAAAATCCACGATAGTCTCAAAAGTTTGTTCGAATTGGCTTGGAATTTGTTACCGGAACATAAGAACTAATAAATAGTAGTTTATATTTAGAGATGGAATATTTGAAATGGTTGAAAAAATTGGATGCTGAATCACAGGGCAAATATATTGAATTTATTTGTCCATATTTTGAAAATGGGAAATGTGTGATTTATGCCAAAAGATTTGCCTGTTGCCGGAATTTCCCGCAGACGAATGGATATTGCTCGCAAAATAAAATTTGTAGTATTATAAAAAATAAAATTAAGAATAACACTCCAGTATCTAGTGAGGCTTGTGGCCAGTGTCGGAAAGCGTGTTGTGAAAAAATCCTAGTGCCAGCGCAAGTAGAAATTACAAAAGAATTCATAGAAAAGTGGATGAACATTACTTGCGCGGATTGTCGGAAATTTTTTTAAAATAGAATGGCAAGATAAAGAAGTCAGTATCTCCTCAGGATTACTGGCTTTTTTATCAAGTAAAAAAGATTTTTATAAATATTTCTTGGTTCCAATTTCGTCCGGCAAATAGGTTTGCTCGGTGCTGTCTTCCATGGGGGTATATTTGTAGCCCTTGCCATAGTCCAAAGCTTTCATTAATTTCGTCGGAGCGTTGCGCAGGTGGAGGGGCACCGGCAAGTTGCCGAATTTTTCCACATCTTGCTTGGCCTGGTTATAGGCGCTGTAGGCGGTGATGTCCTTTTTGGATTTAGCCAGATAGATGACGCAGTGGGCCAAGTGAACATTGCATTCCGGATAACCGAGTTTGTGGCAAGCGTCAAACGTGGCGTTGGCCAGCAGCAGTGCGCTGTTATTGGCCAATCCGATGTCTTCAGAAGCAAAACGCACCAGGCGTCGAGCAATGAACAAGGGATCCTCGCCACCTTCCACCATCCGCGCCAGCCAATAGACGGCCGCGTCCGGATTGCCGCCACGCATGGATTTGTGCAGGGCGGAAATGATGTTATAGTGTTCTTCGCCGGACTTGTCATAGAGCAGGTGTGATTTCTGCAATACTTCGTGAATGAGTTCGGGCGTGATGGGCCGCGCTTGATGGGCGCAGGCTTCTAGGGTGTTGAGCGCCATGCGGGCATCGCCATTGGAAAGATTGGCTAGTAACTGGATAGTGTCATCAGCAATATTTATTTTCTTGAAGGCGCTTATTTTAGAAATGGCGCGGCGGATGATTTTTTCTAAATCAGCAGCAGAAAGTTTTTGTAAAACAAAAACCCGGGTACGGGAAACGAGCGCGGAATTGACTTCAAAGCTAGGATTTTCCGTGGTGGCCCCGATGAGGATGATAGTGCCGTCTTCGACATAGGGCAGAAGGGCATCTTGCTGAGCTTTGTTCCAGCGGTGGATTTCATCAATAAAGAGAATGGTTTTGAGTTGGGAGAGTTTGTTTTTTTGAGCTTGAGCCAGGATTTCTAAGAGGATTTTTTTACCGGAAGAGACTGCGCTGATTTTGAGGAAGGCAGAGTGAGTGGTGCGGGCGATGATATGAGCGAGAGTGGTCTTGCCTGAGCCAGGCGGTCCCCAAAGAATCATTGAAGGGATTTGATCTTGTTGGATAGCCCGAAAAAGATAGGAATTTTTTCCAATTATTTTTTCTTGGCCAAAAAAATCGGTTAGATTTTCGGGGCGGATAAGTTCAGGGAGTGGGGTGGACATAAAGTCAGATTAAAGTTAAATATAATGATAGTATATCACTGAAACAATATGGATGGCAAATATGGTTTTCTATGGTACAATGGGACTAAATAATGGATAGAAATAAAATATAAAAAAAATGGCCTCACAAATTTCACACATTGTTTATGCCAAAAAATTTTTGGATAAGCTGGAGAAGGGCGAAATGCGAGAAGATTTTTTTGATAACGAAACGATAAAGAGATTGTTAACCCATCGAGATGAGTTTTTATTGGGTTGTGTTTTTCCAGATGTGCGCTTGGTGGCAGAGAGTGTGTCGCGAAAGGATACGCATATGTTTTTTGCTCAGGTAAATCTAGATTTCCGGGGATTACATGCTTTTCAGGCGGGTTGGAAATTTCATGTGTATTGTGATATGAAGAGAGAGGAGATTTTGAATAGCTATAATTTCTATGAAATAACGCGAGAGATTGAGAAGTCTTGGATAGCCAATAAACTGCTGGAAGATGAGTTGGTATATGGTGTATACAATAATTGGGAAAAGCTAGGGCATTATTTTAACAATATTCCCCAATTGGAACTTCTGGCTGGTCTTACGCGGGAAACAGTGGAATTTTGGTATGCCATTATTGCTAAATATATCGAAGAGATTCCTACTAATAGAACCATGCATATTTTTATTACCAAAAGTAAGCAGCCGGATGTGCAAAAGACCAATGGAATCGTAGAAAAAGTGGATCAGTTGCGTAAAAATTCGGTGGCACTAGAAATTTTACAAAAAGTATATCAGGAAATAGTGTAATTTAGATTAAAGTAATGTTATGAAATTAATTTTAAAAAATATCACGAGTAGCCCGGTAGTTATTTTGCGAAGAGCCGGATACGCTTTTCAGCGCAACGAAGGGCAGGAAATGAGTTTTGTGCGTCCCTTGGCGCGAGCTGGCTATCCGCGCTTCCATATGTATGTGCTGGTGACTGGAGTGGATATGCAGATTAATTTTCATTTAGATCAGAAAAAAGAGACTTATGGTGAGGGAACGCGACATCATGGGGAATATGAGAATGAAGGGGCTTTGCGAATCGAAGCGAAAAGAATTATGGAGGCACTATCAAAAGCTTGAATTTTAGCGGTAATAGAAAGCTCTTGCCAAAAGAGGGAAATAGTAATACACTAGATTATGTATTTTAAAAGGCCGCGGTGGTCCTCCTTCGCTAAAGCTACGGATGGACAACGGGTGTTTTTGAAAGCTAGTATTGCACAATAGAATAGGCATTACGAAATTTTAATGCAGTATGCCGCGGTGGTGAAATTGGTATACACGCCAGTCTTAGGAACTGGTAGGCTTACCCCTGTGGGAGTTCGAGTCTCCCCCGCGGCACATGAAAAAAATAATTATTGATGAAGAGGGCGCTGGAGAGCGGATTGATAAATTCCTAAAAGAGGGATTTTTTTTAAGTGAGGAGACTACTCGTGGTGATATTATTCGCAGTATTCGTGAGGGAGTGATTATGGTGAATGAAAAAGCTATTAAGCCGAGCTATATTTTGAAAGAAGCGGATGAGGTGGTGTTGAATATTGTCAAAGAAAAAGAAGAGTTGATTCCCAATGCCAAAATCCAAATAGCTATTGTCTATCAAAATGATGATTTTTTGATTATTAATAAGCCGGCTGGCTTACAAGTTCATCCTAGCGATAGTGAGAAAGAGGAGTCGGTGGCGAATGCTTTGATTGTGGGTTTTCCAGAAATAAAAGATATTAATGATGGCTCGCAAGATAGTTGGATGCGTCCTGGTATCGTACATCGCTTGGATAAAGATACAAGTGGGATTATGGTGGTAGCCAGAAATAAAAAAACATTCGATGAATTGAAGCGCCAATTCGCGGACAGGGAGATCACTAAAAACTATGTGGCCTTAGTATATGGTAATTTGGAAAATAAGATGGGGGTGGTAGATTTGCCGATTGCCAGAGCGGCCAGTTTTAAAAAGCAGAAAATTGCCCGCGGAAAAACCAAGGGTGTTGCCAGACAAGCTATTACGGAATATAACCTATTGAAACGCTATGCGGAATTTGATTTTGTGGAAGCTATTCCCAAAACCGGTCGGATGCATCAAATCAGAGTGCATTTAGCGTCATTAGGGCATCCGATTGTCGGGGATTGGAAATATCGGCGAAAGAATATTATTCAAGTGGCAGAAGTAAGAAGGCATCTGTTACATGCTCAAAAATTGAGTTTTGTGTTGGCAGGGCAGCAATTTGATTTCATTGCAGAATTACCGGATGATTTTAGGGGGTTCTTGCAAGGCCTTGACGAAAATCAGATATAACGGTAAGATAGAAAGGCTAAAAATCTAACCATAATTCCGTAATATTACTCAAGGTGTGGGTATGTTTTATTTTAATAAAACTTCGGGTATAATAATTATATGCAAAAGAAAGTAATCGAATTCAACAATGTACTGAGAGCGAAAGAAATGCCCGAATTTAATGCGGGAGATGTGGTAAAGGTGCACAGAAAGATTAAAGAAGGTGATAAGGAAAGAGTTCAGATTTTCGAAGGTCTGATTATTGCTGTGAAAGGCGGACAAAGTTCTTCCCCCACTATTACCGTACGAAAGGTTTCTAGCGGAGTGGGAGTGGAACTGATTGTGCCTATTTTTTCTCCTAATATTGAAAAGATTGAAATGGTGAAAAAAGCCAAGGTAAGAAGAGCGAAATTGTATTATTTGCGTGGACTAACAGCGAAAAAGAGTCGTATGAAGTATAAGAATGTTCCTGTAGTTGTGCCGGAGGAAAAAGTGGTAGTTGCAGAAGCAGTTGTGGAAGAAAGTGTTGTAGCAGAAGCGGTTGTGGAAGAAAAAAAGACGGTTGCAGCAGAAAAAAAAGTAGCTAAGAAAAAAGTAGCAGAGAAAAAATAACCCAACAACGCCTTCGTGGTGGAATGGTATACACACATGCTTGAGGTGCATGGATCGTAAGGTCGTGCGAGTTCGAGTCTCGCCGAAGGCACCCAAAGCCTGCCTGATTTTCTTGCTTTGTTATTTATTTAAGGATAGTGATTGGCAATACTAGATAATAAAGGCAGAAGATGGGGCAGGCCAGACTAGCTCATCGGTAGAGCGAAGGACTGAAAATCCTTGCGTACCCAGTTCAACTCTGGGGTCTGGCACAATATTGTGATATAATAGATATATTAGAAATAGCCAATACATAGATTATGGGCGATTAGCTCAATGGCTAGAGCACCTCGTTTACACCGAGGGGGTTATAGGTTCGAGTCCTATATCGCCCACACACAATTAAATTCACATTGTCGAATGTGGCTGCGGGTATCGTATAATGGTTCTTATATTACCTTGCCAAGGTAGAGATGGGGGTCCGATTCCCCCTACCCGCTCAAATTAAAAACAAGACTCTCCGTAAGGAGGGTCTTGTTTTTTGTTACATGTTCCTGTGGATAAGTTGATAATGGGCTTTAGATAAGGCACGTTGATAAGGAGTGGAAAATGAGGTATGATGGAGAAACCCTCAATTAAGCTAAAGCATTAAAAAATTGAGGACTAACTAAAATAAATTTATATCAAAAATGCACGATAATTACTTTAGATAAGCAATTATTAGTATGGATTGATAAATAAAAAATATGCCCTTAAAAAAAATAAAATTGAGGAATGGTGACATTGTGGAGTTTGAGCGAATCAAGATTGAGAAGGCTATTGAGGCTGCTTGTGACGCCGTAGGAGAGCTGGATAAGGACTTTATAGGCAAGATGACGGATAATGTTTTGGCGGACCTGAAAATGCATTGTAGTGATCGGGCAGGAGAGTATATTTTGACTGTGGAGGACGTGCAAGATTGCGTGGAAAAGCAGTTGATGCGGGAAGGGCGCTATGAAGTGGCGAAAGCTTTTATTCTTTATCGCAACAAACAAAGTGAGAAGCGGGAGGAGAAAAAAGAACAATTATTAGAACAGTTTGAAGAACATTCTTTGCAGGTGATCAAATCCAATGGCAAAAAGGAGTTGTTTAATTTGAAGAAAATCCAAGCAGTGTTTGATATGGCGGTGGCGGGCTATGAGTCGTATTGTACCTTTGCGGATTTGCTGGAAGCTTTTAAGAAAAATATTGTCGATGATATCAAAACTTCAGATATCAACAAGCTGTTGGTAAAAACCTGTATTGATTTGGTGACGGTGGAAAATATCCATTGGCAGGAGGTGGCGGGTCGAGTAGCGCTTTTTAATATTTATAAAGAGGCGATACGTAACCGAAAGATTCAGCATGCGGAAATTTATTCCCCTGAATCAGTCTTGGCCTTGTTTCATGAGTATATTCAAAATGGACTATATGCTAAGGAACTGCGTGAAACTTATACGGATGCAGAGATCCTCCTGGCTGCTGGGAGCATTAACAAAGACTTGGATATGACGTATGGCTATACCACGGTGCTTTCTTTGCAAAAGCGTTACCTGCTCAATCCAAATAAAGTTATCAAGGAGTTGCCGCAGGAGATGTATTTTTTTGTGGGGTTGTTTATGGCTATTCCGGAGCCACCGGAGACGCGAGTGGCTACGGCTATTGAAATGTATTTGGCTTGTGCAGAGCAGAAAATTTCCTTAGCTACACCATCTCTTATGAATGCGCGTACCACTTTTCATCAACTCTCCAGTTGTTTTAAGTTGAATGTGGATGATGATTTGCGAGCTATTTATCATTCTATCGAAAATATTGCTCAGATTTCTAAATTTGGCGGTGGAGTAGGGGTATATCTGGGAAATATTCGCGCACGCGGCAGTGCTATTCGAGGAGTGATGGGAATGTCGGGTGGCGTAAATCCATGGATCAAGGTGATTAATGATACAGCGATTGCGGTCAATCAATTGGGTTCGCGACTAGGTGCTATTTCAGTGACGTTGGATATCTGGCATTATGATATTTATGATTTTTTGGATTTGCAAACAGAGACTGGGGACATTCGCTCTAAGGCCTTTGATGTTTTCCCGGCTGTTTCCATACCAGATCTTTTTATGCGAAGACTACAGAATAATGAGGAGATCATGCTATTTGATCCGCATGAAATCCAATCTATCTATGGAAAATGTTTACAGGATAGCTTTAATAAGGATTTTGAAGAATTTTATCAGTTATTAGAGAAAGATGATCGTTTAAAGATGAAGAAAAAAGTTTCTGCTAAGGAATTATTTAAGAAATTTCTCAAGGTGGTGGTGGAGACTGGTATGCCCTATGTCTTTTTTCGCGATACCGTGAATCGCTTGAATCCCAATCAACATGCCGGTAATATCTATTCTTCACAACTGTGTACGGAAATCTGCCAGAACACTTCCGCTTCCAAATTCGTAGAAGAAGCGTTGGAAGATGGCAAGATATTGATTAAATATGAACCAGGAGACACAGTAGTGTGTAATTTGGCCTCCATTAATGTGGCGAAGGTGAACGACATAGAAACTATCCGAAAAATCATTCCCATCGCCATGCGCATCTTGGACAATGTGATTACGCTTAATTATTACCCTATTCAAGAAGCGAAACGAACAGCTTTGCGTTATCGGAGTGTGGGATTAGGATATTTGGGCTTGGCAGAATATCTGGCGACACAAAAAATCGCTTATGATAGTCCGGAGGCAAGACTAGCGGCGGACAAGTTATTTTCCCAATATGCCTATGCTACCTATCGCGCTTCAGTAGATTTGGCGAGTGAACGGGGTGCCTATCCGTTATATCCTGGCAGCGAATATTCCAAGGGGATGATTTTAGGAAAAACAGCGGCATGGTTTGCGAAAAATACCACCGATGGTGCGCTATGGGAAAAACTTTTTGTGGATATGAAAGTTTCCGGGGTGCGCTTTGGTTACACTACGGCTCCAGCTCCCAATACTTCCACGGCCGGAGTGGTGGGTACGACTGCTGCATTGCTGCCAATCTACAAGAAATTTTTTGTAGAAACGAATCTTTCTGCTCCGACAGTGCGGGTAGCTCCGAAATTGAACAAGGAAAACTTTTGGTATTATAAAGAATATATCAATATGGATATGAATGAGGTGATTGATATGATGGCTATATTGTATAAATGGATTGATCAGTCGATTTCCTTTGAATGGATGATTGATCCTTCTCGAGTCAGTCCAGCTCAGCTATATGAATATTATTTAAAGACTTGGACGCAGGGCATTAAAACAGTTTATTATGTGCGCAGTCTCTCAGGGGAGGTGAAAGAGGATTGTGTGAGTTGCAGTGGTTAGAGTTTAATTGGCAAAAAATAAAAAATATGAGTGAAAAAATGAACATGAGTCCGCTTTTCAATCCACAGGGAGACGATAGTGTGGAAGCTCGACGCATTATTAAAGGTCACACCACAGGATTGTTTAATTTGAATGTGACTAAATATTCCTGGGCGAAATCCCTCTATCAAGTGATGATTGGTAATTTTTGGGTGCCAGAAAAGGTTTCTGGTTTGAAGGATGATGCACGGATGTTTCAAGCTGATCTTTCTGCTGAAGAGCAACGTGCTTATAAGGGAATCTTATCCTTTTTGATTTTTTTGGATTCTATTCAGACTGTTAACTTACCTCATCTCTCGGATTATATCACTTCACCGGAAGTGAATCTGGTGCTGGCTATCCAGGCTTATCAGGAAGCGATTCATTCCCAGTCCTATGCTACGGTGTTGGAGTCAGTAGTAGAAAGCAAAGAGCGGGAGGAAATTTATTATTTTTGGCGCACTGACAGCGTGCTTTTAGAGCGTAATACATATATCGGTCAGATTTATGAAAATTTTATTCAAAAGCAAACAGATGATAATTTTTTTCGCGCAGTGGTAGCTAATTTTCTCCTAGAGTCCATTTATTTTTATAATGGCTTCGCCTTTTTTGACACTTTGGTGGATAAGATGAAGATGCTGGCCACCGGGAGGGTGATTGCTTATATTCGTCGCGATGAGCTGACCCATATTACTATTTTTGCTAATATCATTCGGGAGATTCGCCTTGAATTTCCTGAGATCTATGACGAAAAAGTTATTATTGAAATGATGGGCGTAGCGGTGGAGCAAGAGATCGAGTGGAGTCGGCATATCTTAGGAGATCGGATTCCAGGCATGAATGGTCAGACAACGCGTGACTACACGCAATGGCTGGCGAATAATCGTTTAGCCATGTTAGGCATTGGTCCGCTCTATCCTGAGGCGGTGAATAATCCATATAAGCATTTGGATCGGTTGCAGGATACTAATGGGGATAAGAGTAACTTCTTTGAGAGTACGGTAGTGAATTATACGCAATCTAGTAGTATGAATGGGAGCTGGGATTTCTAATGAGAGCTTATTTTTAGAAAAAAGACTTATCTTGATAAAAATAGTCCGAAGGGGCTATTTTTTATTGGAACGAAATGGCTTGTTTGAGCCAATATGGTGTGTTTACGTTTGACAAGTTAGGAATTTTTTGCTATACTCTTTGGTCATGCTGAAAATTTATTTAGAAATAGTTTTGGCAGGGCAGATTAAGAATTAATAATCCCAGCACCATGAGCTCTCTCGCTCATGACTAC
>JBAZXY010000031.1:0-12821 GCA_041659585.1 Parcubacteria group bacterium
GCGATAACCTATCTTTGCGCGAAACAAGAATTATCCATGAAAAAGACATTCCTTTCACTAATGAAATCTATATTTACCGCGATAAAATCGCGATGCTTGAATTTGCGCAAGACACGCAAGGCTTCATCGTCAAATCCAAAGCCTTTGCAGAAGCGCAAGCCTGGATTTTTGAGAAATTATGGAGAATGTACGAATAAAATTATTACGAAACTGGCTTTGAACTGCCTTAAATTACCCAGCTAAGCATGGCCTCATTAAAGGGAGGTGTTGGTAAAATTAATGTATGTTGCAGAAGAAAAATATCATAATTCAGAATCTGAATATTCAATATTTTCAAAGTGAAAAAATTGATAAAAATAATGCGCTTGTATTTTTGCATGGTTGGGGCTCATGCACTATGCATTTTCGCAAAACTCTCGAAAAATGTGAGAATTTCATAGCTGTTGATCTTCCTGGTTTCGGAAATAGTGAAATATCCAAAACAGCGTGGTCGTTGGATGACTATGCTTCATTCATCAAAGAGTTTTTGAAAAAACTTAATATTGAAAATCCCATCATAGCGGGACATTCCTTTGGAGGAAGTATTGGAATCAAATACTGTTCTAATAAAAATAAATGTAAAAAGCTCCTATTAATTGGGAGTGCAGGAATAAGAAGAAAGAAAAATGCTAAAAAATACGGATTTTTTATCGTAGCAAAGATTTTTGGAATACTGCTTTCCTTGCCACCCTTATGCAATTTAAAAAATATTGCCAAAGAGCATTTTTATAGAGTCATAGATTCTGCGGATTATATAAATGCAGGCGCACTTACTGAAACTTATAGAAAAGTTATTAGGGAAGACCTGACAAATGACTTAAAAAAAATTAATGTACCCACAATATTAATTTGGGGAGAAAATGACAATGACACTCCGCTTCGAGATGGAAAATTAATGCAAAAACTCATAAGCAATTCCCGGTTATTCATAGTGCCAAATGCAAAACACTATGTTTTTCTTGATAATGAGAAGAAATTCGATGAAATATTTTTATCACAAATAAAATGATACTAAAAAATCTTATTTATATATTACAGAGTGAAAATTACTCTTTCAAGCGTTTTCTGAAATTTGCATATACTCATTTAAAATGGTGGGGACTTGAGAATCGACAAAAAATAGTATGGACAAGGAAAGCGCTTGCTATCTGGGTAATAAGTTTACTAATTTTTTGTTTTGTCATCGTATTGTTTTTCATTACATTTAATATACTGGGATTGCTTGTAATTCCTTTCTTAATAGTATTACTGCCTATTATTATTGGCATAGCTTTGTATGCAATTATGCCGCTTGATATAGCACTAAAGCAACAAAGGATAGCAAGCGCTACAAAAATTGTCTCAGCAAGCAGCACTATGGTTATTGGTGTTACCGGAAGTTATGGCAAAACAAGCACAAAAGAAATATTAGCAACAATTCTTGAACAAAAATTTCGAGTTATAAAAACTCCCGAAAATATAAATACTGATTTGGGTATCGCTGAATTTATTATTAATAATAAAGATGAGTTCAGAGATGACGGAATATTTATTGTAGAAATGGGAGCACATAAAATGGGAGAACTTGCAAAAATATGCAGAATGATATGTCCCTCGTATTCAATTCTAACTGGAATAAATGAATCTCACTTGGAAAGATTTGGCAACTTGGAAAATATAATCAATGGTAAATTTGAACTTCCCAAAAACACAAAAGATTTGGCATTGCTGAATTTTGATGATGAAAATATAAATAAAAATTATTCAAAATTTAACCTTAAAAATTGCGCAGGTACTTCCAAGCAAGAGGCTAGTAATGTAAAAATCAAAGAAAATTTCAAGGGTCTAGAATTTGAGTGGGAAGGAAGAAAATTTGAGACTAGTCTTTTGGCAGAGCACAACATCGCATTGATTTTACTCTGTGCAAGAATTGCCAAGGAACTAGCAATGTCATTAGATGATATTTATATAGGCGTGAAAAAAATACAACCAGTCATGCACAGGTTGCAACCAATTTACAACTCCAATACTGACATCATGATAATAGATGACAGTTATAATGGAAATTTCAACGGCATTAAAAGTGGAATAGCTGTGATTAATAAAGCAACTGGCAGAAAAGTTGTTCTAACGCCTGGTCTTGTTGAATTGGGATCAGAAATGCAAGATGTTCATATTAAAATTGGGGAACTATATGCAAGTAGCATTGATCTGGTATTGCTCATAGAGAATAAAATGACCCATTGCATAATCAAGGGGCTGGAAAAAAATAAATTTGTTAACTATAAGGTATATAAAACCACGCAAGCAGCGCACAATGATTTAAAAAATGTTCTAAAACGTGGAGACGCTATAGTCTTTCAAAATGATCTGACTGATAATTATTTTTAATATATAATTTTATGGTTGAAAATAAAAAACAAATGACAATCGGCGTGTTTTTTGGGAGTAGAAATCCAGAGCATGAAGTTTCTATTATAACCGGTCAACTAATAATATCCGAACTAAAAAAACTTGGCTATGCAGTTATTCCTGTTTATATAGACAAAAAGGGTAGATGGTTTTCAGATGAAAAACTACAATCTTTAAATTTTTTTACTGATAAAAATTTAGAAGATGAATTAAATAAGCTTAAAAATTGCTCCATAGAATTTGATGCTCAAAATCATAAATTGGCTATAATAAATAAAGGTTTTCTGACTAAAAAAACAATAATTGACCTAGCATTCCCAGCTTTTCATGGCATGAATGGTGAAGATGGGACAATCCAAGGATTATTTGAATTAGGCAATGTGCCGTATGCAGGATGTGAGGTTGCATGCAGCGCCATGACTATGGACAAAATAATTACTAAACAAATTTATAAAAGCTCTGGAATAGCGACAACTCCATTTACGTATTTTACAAAAAATGATTGGGATAAAAATAAAGGATTGATTATTGAAAATATTAAAAAACTAAACTGGCCAGTATTTATCAAGCCAGCTCGACTTGGTTCTTCAATAGGAATTGCAAAAGTGCGAGATATTAATGAACTAGAAAACGCATGTGAAGTCGCACTTCATTATGACAATAGAATTATCGCGGAAGAAAGTGTGGAGAATCTTGCTGATATTACCTGCGCTGTTTTAGGCAACGAAAATCCAATGCCTTCAATAGTGCAAGAGGCCACTTTTCAAGGAGAACATTTTAGCTATGAGGCAAAATATTTGGAAGATGGTGGAGCTCAACTTGGAAATGCTCAGAATAGCATAATAATTCCAGCCAATGTTGATGAGAAAACAACAAAAGAAGTCCAAAATACAGCGATAAAAATCTATAAGCTGTTCGGCTGCAGTGGAATTGCTCGAGTTGATTTTCTATATGACAGAAAAAACAAGAAAGTGCATGCAAACGAAATAAATACTATGCCTGGCACATTATATCATCATCTTTGGAAAGCAAGCGGAATAGAAATTGGAGACTTACTAGAGAAGCTTATTAATTTGGCTATGCAAATGCATAAGGAAAAAAATGAAGTAACCTCCACATTTAAATCAGATATTCTCAGTTTTGCAAATTCTATAAAATTGAACATTAAGAAAAAATAAATGCTGCTTCAGCTCACAAACACCTCTATATTCTCGAAATCAACACCATCCCCGGGATGACCAAAACCAGCATCACCCCGCGTGCCGCTCTGGCCGCCGGCTTTACTTTTGAAAATTTCCTCGACACTTTGATTGCAACTGCCTTGAAGGAAAACTAAAACCTAGGTCAATTAACATCTAAATTAAAAGCCCCGTGCAACATATGCAAAGAGCTTTTGAGAGTTATTAAACATTTATTTAATCTCTAAGCTGAGCTATCATCTTTTTAAGTTTAATATTATTAATACTTATAATGGTCTCAGCACTGAAATTGATTTCAATCGTATATCTTTCTCCGACTTGATAGCCACGAGTTACTTGTTTGTCTTTCGGAGCTGCAAATATCTTGAAAGCATACATATCCGAAAAATATATGATTTCAGTATTTTCAAAAGACATCATATTCTCTGTGTCATCAAATATATTTGGAAAATCTTCTATGCGAGCAGAGCACATAGACACCTCGTCACGTATAAGCCAATCCAAGCTCTTTTTAATTTTCTTATAATTCACCAGTTTGAATTTTACAATTATTTTTCCTGTCATTTTCACACTCTCCTCCTACTTAACTGTTTTGAAAGGTGCAATTTCCACGAGCACCCCTTTCTTAAATTTGACAGTAGTTACAACTTGAACAATTTCCTCATCCTTCATCGATCTAAGTATATCTGCAGAAAGACTATCCTCTATACCCCTCGTAGATTTTAAATGTCCAAAAGAGAAACCGAGCGCGAATGAAGATACAACCATCATAAGCACTAAAATATTTGACTTACTATTCATATTAGCTCCCTCCCTGCGGATTTTCCGCCTTATTTTTTTTCTCAGATTTAGCTCCATTGCAGATATTGATAATATCGCAAATAAAACCAAGAAAGAGGCAGAGCACAATCATAAATGAAAACATATCTGATATAGGATCATTTTCTGCTGGTATTTGCTTTGTCGCATGCATATAGGCAAAAAGTGCGACACAAGCAAAAATTCTGGGAAAAAAATACCATACCGCAAAACCAACCGCCCCAATAAACGTAGATGCTATGACCTGAGCAATCATCGCCTTATCCTCCATTGTTAAATAACATCTTTAAATTACAATCACTATTGATTATAACTACTTATTTTAATGTTTTTCATCAATACAGTCAATATGTTCGTCTTTTATGCAATTTTTAGTATTTCATATTTTTACCTTATATTAGCCACATATTGACAACTATATGATTCTTTGCTAGGCTATAAAATAAAGACGACGAAAATATCGTCAGCATAAAAAATAACCTCCTTGTTTTTCTTCTCCTTAGATAAGGAGAAGAATCAAAGATGAGGTTGAGTATTGTAAACAATAAATATATTCTTATGATTTCAGAAATAATTCTTACTAATTTAGGATTGTCTCCTAATGAAGCTAATATATATCTGGCAGCCCTGGAGTCTGGCCAAGCTTCAGCGCAAAGAATCGCCCAAAAAGCTAAAATCAAAAGAACCACTGCCTATTCCGTTTTGGAAGGCATGGTAAAAAAAGGTTTTATTCTTAAAACTAACAAGGAAGGCCACCATCAATATTTAGCAGAAAATCCAAAGAGTTTAGCCGAAAGATTCAAAACCTACCAAAAAAGTTTTGAAAATGTTTTGCCCGAGTTGGAAGCTATCCATAATAAAAGAGACATAAAACCGAAAGTCTTATTTTTTGAAGATGAAGATGGTATCAAAAAAATTTACGAAGATACCATCAAAGAGAAACCGCAAGAAATTTTGGAATTTAACACTTCAGAAATGCAAAGAGCATTTCCCGATTTACCAAAAAAATATCTTGAGCAAAGAAAACTAAACAATATCACTGCCATGCGTATTACTCCCGCTGATAATTTTTGGAAATCACATAAGCAAGCCGATCAGGAAGAGCTAAGCGAAACAAAACTGATAAAAGATTTTAATATTCCGGTTGAAATAAATATATACAATAACAAAGTAGCTTTTATGTCCTACGCGGATAAAATAGGCCTTATAATTGAAAGCGAAGGAATCGCCAACTCAATGAAACAAATCTACGAATTGCTTTGGAAGAAAATATAAAAACTACACTTCCCCCCAATTATCCCCCACTTTCACATCCACCACCAAGGGGACTTTGAGCGGATAGACTTGCTCCATAGCGATTTTTATTTTATATTTCCCAAGGATAAATCCAACTTTATTTTTGCGCATATCCATTATTAGAACCAATCACTCAATACTAATAAAATTTATAGAACTTGAGCTGCAATCGGGATTCTAACGCCGAAACGCCCCCATTTCCTGTGCGACCACCTCCCCCGCATAAAACTCTTGTTTCGACAACTTTCTGTTATCAGGTAGACCTGTTCGCGTTGTGTTTCTGAGCAGGCATTACTCAATAAGAGGGGCATGATTCCTTTCACCATTGCAGCTCAAACCCTACAAATTTTTTATATTCCTCTTGGAACACTTATACTAATAGCCATTTCCAAACCGGAATTATTCTAATGACACCAGTCTTGTTTTTTATATTTTCCTCCTGATCCATCGTAATCACAAAACCTTCTTTCAAATCATATTTCTGCATTGCCTCTGTGAGTCCTGCCAATTCTCTTTCTCGATTTTCTTTATTCAATTCAGTCGTCACTTGAATTGCCATTGTTATTATTCTACCTTTTTTAAGCAGAAAATCGACTTCTTTTTTACCAAAATCATAATAAACTTCTTCATCTCTTCTTTTCAGTTCCAAAAAAACATTATTTTCCAAAACCCTTCCGCGATTTTCCGAAAAAGAAAAAGCAACATGACTGATAAGCCCCGTATCTATAGAATATACCTTCTTATCATTAACTATTTGTTTTTTCAGGGAATAATCGAATTTGCTGATTGTAAAATTAAGATAGGCACTTTCTAATAGTTCAACATATTTTTTCACGGTAGTCACGCTTTTGAAATTAAGAATTTTTTTAAGATTGTTATAACTAATCTTTGTTCCAGAGTTTGAGAGCAAAAAAAGCGCCAGTTCTCGAAAGCTTTTTCCGTCCTTAATTTTAAATCTAACAATCAGATCTTTGATTAGGATATCCTGATAGAGTTGCTTTAATTCTTCTTCGCTTTGACTTAAAACTACCTCGGGAAATCCACCATAATCAAAATACTTTTTCAAGTAATTGACTAGCTTTGCTTTTTCATTGGTTGTATAAACTTTTTTTGGCAAAAAACCATTAAACACCAAATATTCTCCGAAGCTAAATGGAAAAAGTTCAATTTTCAAATATCTGCCCGTGAGCGAAGTTGCCAATTCAGAACTAAGTAGTTTTGCATTACTTCCAGTAACGAATATTTTATACCCTTCTTCAAACAATCTTCTAACAAATTTTTCCCAACCGAAAATGTTTTGAATTTCATCAAAGAAAATTGTTTTTTGTTCACCATACATGGAAAGAAAAAGCTCGTAAAGAACATTGAAATCTGCAGCAGAAAAATCGAGCAATCTCTCGTCTTCAAAATTGAAATAATAATAATTTTCATATCTGGCAGCCAATTCCTTCAATAACGTGGACTTTCCGCTTCTTCTAACTCCGCTAATGACAGTTATTTTCTTATTCCTAATCAAATCCTCAGGAAATTTTCTCAAAACAACTTTTTTTTGCTTCTCAAAAGAACCTCTTTGATCCAGAATTATTTGTTGCAATATATTTTTATCCATTTGTACTGTATATTATTAGTTAAAAGTATACACTACCATTGTATACTAATAAAAAATTCTGTCAATTCTAAACCTCCCCCCAATTATCCCCCACTTTCACGTCCACCACCAAAGGGACTTTGAGCGGATAGACTTGCTCCATGGCGGTTTTGATTTTTTGGGCGAATTCGTCCGCCAAGTCTTCTTTCACTTCAAAAATCAGTTCGTCATGGATCTGCAGAATCATTCTGGCGCTGCCTGCGTAGCTCGCTACGAGCTTTTCCGCCTCCAGCATGGCTAACTTCACAATATCCGCCGAAAGGCCTTGGATGGGCATATTAATGGCCATGCGCTCAGCGGCGTTCGCTACTTGAAAATTCGGTGAGTTAATTTCGGCAATCTGCCTTCGGCGACCGATTTCGGTTTCCACATAGAGATTTTTCTTGGCTGCTTCTTTGGTTTTTTGCATATAATTGGCCACCCCGGAAAACTTTTTCATATATTCGTCAATGAAAACTTTGGCCTCTTCCCGATCAATCCCGGCCGAAGCGGAAAAACCAAAGACACTCATCCCATAGATGATGCCGAAATTAAGCGCTTTCGCTTTGCTGCGCAATTTTTCACTCACTTGTGAAATAGGCATTTTGTTGACCAAGGAGGCTGTCGCCCGATGAATATCTTCTTTTTGAATGAAAGCCTCCATCATATTTTTGTCTTCGCTCATATGCGCCACCACCCGCAAATCGATTTGCGAATAGTCCGCGGCCACCAAACGATAACCTTCACTGGCTTCAAATGCCACCCGCAATAGTTGTCCCAAGTCGGTGCGGATGGGAATGTTTTGCAAATTCGGCTCCGAAGAAGACAAACGTCCCGTGGCCGTCACTGCCTGATTGAAAGTGGTGTGGATGCGCGATGCTTTGTCGACCATGGTCGGCAACGTATCCAGATACGTGGTTTTCAACTTGAAAATTTCCCGGTATTCTTCAATCTTTTCCGCAATTTTGTATTCTCCTTTCAACTTGATCAGTTCGGCAGAAGCCGTGGAATAGCCGGTTTTCAACTTCTTAATATTAAATGTCGGGATATGCAATTTTTCAAACAAAATTTCCCCCACCTGCTTGGGCGAATTGATATTAAACTGCTCTCCTGCCAGCTCATAGATGCTTTTTTCCAAATTGGCAATCCGCGCCGCAATCTTTTCAGAGATGCCGGCAAAAATAATGGTATTGAGTTTCACGCCCGCCAATTCCATCTCTGCCAAAGTTTTCACCAAAGGCATTTCCAGAGTGTGAAAAACATGGGCTAAATTGCGATCTTGAAAACTAGGATTCAATTTCTTTTTTTGCTCCTCGACAATCTCCTGCATTTTTTCCGCATGGATGGCCTGCAATTTGAAAACATAATCCGCTTTTTGGCACATAGCTTGCATCACCTCGTCCGCGGATTCAATAGCCAGGCCCAACTGTCCTTTTTTGGCCGTGCCTGCCATTTCCTCACCCAATTCTTCCAACACAATGTTGGCCAGATCGGTTTTCCCTCCTGGATTCAACATATACGCCGACAACATCACATCCCAATGCATATTCTTCAGCTCAATCTGATGTTGCTGCAAAATCTCGAAGTCCAATTTCAAATCATAGCCGATTTTTCGAATGGCCTCATTTTCCAGCACCGTTTTTAGTTGAGCCAAGTTTTCGGCGTCATATTCCACGTACCCTGCCCGTCCGGTTTTGTGGGCAATGGCGATGCCTTGCAAGCGACTCTCAAAATATTTCCCTTCCGTTTTTTTCAGCACTACTGCAATTTCTTTCGCCGCATTCAAGACCGCTATAAATTCAGCTAACTTTTCTTTAGTAATGAGTTCGAATTTGAAGTCCTTCACCCCTTCCGAAACTTGTTCACCCACAGTATCGACGCCTTGGCCGGGAATGCGTTTGATCATGCTGAAAAAATTCAGTTCCTGAAACAGCGCCACGATTTTCTGGCGATCAAATTCGTGCGTCACGGCTTCCGCCAAATTCAATTCCATCGGCACGTCGGTCACAATCGTCGCCAAGTACTTGCTCATGATGGCTTGCATTTTGTCCCGCTCCAACTTGTCTTTCAAGGCGCCTTTCAACTCTTCCAAATGTTCATAAATTCCTTCGATAGTGCCATATTTTTTCACCAAGGTGATAGCGGTTTTCTCTCCCACCCCTTTCACGCCGGGAATATTATCCGACGGATCGCCTTTCAAACCTTTCATATCCACCACTTGATTAGGTTCAATTTCATAGCGCTCGCGCACTTTGGCGACGTCATAGATCACCACGTCACTCATCCCGCGCCGCAACGCATAGACCGTGGTTTTTTCCGTCACTAGTTGCAAGGTGTCCAAATCGCCCGTCACAATAACCGTTTCCAAACCCTCTTTGGCATCGGCCTGCTTGGCCAGCGTGCCGATCACGTCGTCCGCCTCAAACCCGGCAATTTCATAAATCGGAATATTAAACGCCCGCGTCACCTCTTTCACCCGCTCAATCTGGGCATACAAATCATCCGGCGCTTTCACCCGCGTCCCTTTGTAGTCCGCAAATTCCTCGTGGCGGAAAGTCGGTCCGGCCAAATCGAAAGAAGCCAGGATATAGTCCGGTTTGAGATCATCAATCACTTTCAAAAGCATGCTGGAAAAACCATACACGGCGTTCACCAACTCCCCTTTCTTGGTCGTCAAAGGCGGCAAAGCATGGTAGGCCCGGTGGATAATGGCGTTGCCGTCAATTAAAACTAATTTTTTGTTGTTTTTATTCATATATTCAGTATATCGAGAAGATTTAGATATTACAAATAGATTTCTATTTTGCATTCTTCCAAATAAATTTAATGAAATTCCTCTGCATATCGGCAATATCCTTATCTTCAATAACTACCGCCACTAAAGAACTAAAGGAGATGAGAGCCAGTCTGTCTTTCGTCACTAAAAGATCGGTTGCAAATTTTAATTCTTCCGGCAGCACTTTGCTCTTCACGAAAGAATCATATTTTTTCATTTTCAAGCGTTTGAAAGCAGTATCGGACTTTTCAACCAAATTATGAAGCTTCACGCCTCTTTCCTCAAGTCTCACGAGAAGTTTGTCATTCTGCTCGAAGGAAAAAAGTGTGAAAAAGGCCTTCGGCGAAAAAATAGAATAGATGTCTTGCCAAGTATCTGTCATTTTTCCATATACTTCCCAAATACCGCTTTTTCCTTCATAGATACTGACCTGCGGCTTATTAAACGATCTGGCATAGATATTTTCCAGTTCTGGAATTATTTTCTCAATACTTTGCCTTTTTAAATCTATATCTCTTTTTTTCTTCTCCATAAATGACAGAATTTTTTTGGGATTTTCCGGAGCATAGAAAATCCTTTTTTTGACTGCGGTCTGATAAAGCAATCCTTCTTTCAAAAGAACCTCTAAATGCTGATAGACGGAAGTTCTTTTTATGCCTGATTTTTTTGAAATATCGGTGATTGTTCCCCTTCCCATGCCTAAAATAGCAAGGTAAATTTCTGTCTCCTTGTCCTTAAGACCGAGCTTGCTAAGATTGTCATTAATCATCTTCATCGTTTCAATCTTATTCAAATATTCGAAATATGTCAATATTTTTAGTCACATTTTATAATATACTTTATCAAAAATACCTTATACAAAGGAATAATTCATAAAATATCTTGAAATATTTGACCCAAGATATAATCATGTTAAGGTTCTCTTGTTATTTAACAATCTGCATTCGATCAAAAAACAACACACTAACGGAGGTCTTTATGGAATCAGCAATAGACATCGCAATGTTAAAAACCGTATGGGGAATCATCATTTTTTTGTGCCTTTACATTATCTTGCTCTTTGTACTAATGGAGATATCGCTCGGAAAAACAAAAGAAAAAAATGGGAAACTCCAAGTAAATAAGAATGGCTTCATCTTAAGATCTATTTATGGCCTTAACTGTGAGTCTGAACATGAACACAAGACATATCCCAAAAACTTATGCGAGTTTTTTTGGGGACTTTTTTTCTCCTTATTATTTTGGGGAATTCTGAAGATTTTAATGTTGATTTATTTCATCACTATTAAGCCGATTGAAAAATTAGTGTTTTACCTAGGATGTATATTATTAGGAAGGATCCCCTTGAGAAAGGACGAGAAAGGACTCCGATTCAAGCCATATCAGCGCTATGGCAAAAACAACGAAAAGAAGTTCATCGCTGGTTGGAAATTTTGCGCTCCGATGCTCGCACTCTATGTCTATTATTATCATGGATCATCCGTCATCAATTGTGTATCATCACCACTAGTCACCACTATAGCCTGTGTAATAGGAATGTTAGTAGCGCTGGTTGCGATAGTTGTTACTTTTGTAATGTTTGCGAATTGGCTTACTGGCAAAACAAGCTTCCTGTTAAAAATGACAGCGTTAAGAGCATTTCTCAAATCAAAGAAAGAGAAGGTATGCCCACTGATTGATATTGTTGAAGAATAGCAACATTTCCCACAAATTCAAAAAGCCAGCAACCCATCGCGGTTCCTGGCTTTTTTCTTTTTTTAATTTTTCTTTTCTCTTATTTTTAGGCACTTTTACCATTTTGCATGCCTAAATAATGGCCTAAATTTGGTATATTTGTTATGCTTACGGTATATACATAATAATAAAAAAAGGAATTTGGAAAAAATCAAAAGAATTTTGGGGTTTGATATGACAAGCGAGGATTCAATGGCTTTTGTAAAAAAAGGCGTAAATAAGAAAATGATATGGAAAAAATTCTCAAACGCATGTCCCAATGCAAAAAATGCAACCCCATTTACTTATTTTATGGCAGGCGCTCCTGGATCAGGTAAAACGGAAATGATTAAAAATTACTTAGCCGAGATATTTGTTGATTGTATGGTAGCTGATGCAGATGAGATTAGAAAGTTATTGCCTTATTACAATGGAAATAATGCACACAAGGTTCAACGAGCAGCTTCAAAGGGTGTTGATATTTTGTACGACGGGGCTTTAAAAAATAAATGTAATATACTTGTTGATGGAACATTTTCATTGCCTTATGAAAAATGCAGGGAAAATGTCGCAAGAAGCCTAAAGAAAGGAAGGGGGGTTGCTATCTTTTATCTTTATACCCACCCCAGAGTCGCCTGGACTTATGCAAAAAAACGAGAATATACAGATGGAAGAAAAACAAAAGCGAATTTCTTCTTGAAGGCTTTTTATAAATCAAGGGAAAATGTAGATAGAATAAAAAAAGAATTTGGCAAAGATGTTTATGTTGTGGGAATAAAGAGCAATTATGGTTACCTCAAGGGGATAGGAGAAATAAAGGTTAATATAAATAATGTGTTACACGGAAATGATAATGTCTGGTTAGCGGGAAGTAGAAATGTCCGCTTTAAAGAGTTATGATATTAGGTTAACCCCTAATACTAACTCAATGGACAACCACATTATCATGAGTCAAAAAGAA
>JBAZXY010000032.1:0-12816 GCA_041659585.1 Parcubacteria group bacterium
TTTGGAAAAAGATGTGTTATTGATTTTTTTAATTGGCCTGGTATTTTTGTATAAACTCTGGAAGCGGGAAGTTGCCTGGAGGGATTTTTTCTGGTATTGGGGGGCTATGGCTTTTTTTTCAGGACTATTTGTGTGGTATGTTTCCGCAATGTTCACTTGGTCAGAATACTTTTTCTTAAATTGGAGGATTAATGCCAATCTGCTGAATACATTCCCATTATATAAATATCTTCTGATTTCATTGGAGCAAAATCCTTTATTATGGATTTTGTTTGTGGCGGGAATCATTGGAATGATCAGAAGGAAAGTCTTTAATTCGATCGCTTTTTTGGCACTGGGAATGTTGAGTTTCATTTTTGTAACAAAATCACCATTCCCGCAATATTATCTAACTTCAATGCCATTCATTGTGATGATAGCAGCGGCACAAGCGCATAGGTTGTTTGAATGGAAAAAAAAGGTGATGATTTTTTTAATGGTGACTTCAATATTTGGTTCTCTAGGCGTGTTGTATTCTGTCAGCGAAAGCAATAAATCACAATTGCAAAAAATTGAATATGTTCTTTCTATGACTGATTCGGATGATCGTATTTATGATGGTGATGCAAATTTCAATATTTTTCGCAAAGATATTGATTATTTCTGGTTTTCAACAAAACCGAAAACCGGCGTATTGGTCTCATATCGATTAATGCGTGAGTATGATTATGATGTCTATGGCCGCATTAATGAATTCAGGCCAAAAGTGGTATCGGATTCTTTTATTAAGACAAAAAATCCAGCCGTGGCTGATAAATACGAAAAGTCATCTGACTATAGCGATTTATATATTAGAAAATAATAAATTTCAATTTAATTGAATGGTAACAGATAAAAAAATAGCCGTTCTTATCCCTTGTTATAATGAAGCGCTGACAATCGCTAAGGTTGTAGCTGATTTCAAAAAAGAGATTCCTCAGGCACAAATTTATGTGTATGATAATAATTCCAAGGATGAGACTTTTGCGATTGCCAAGGCAACAGGCGCAATTGTCAGGAGGGAATTGAGGCAGGGCAAAGGAAATGTAGCGCGCTCCATGTTTCGTGAAATAGATGCTGACTATTATGTCTTAGTGGATGGAGATGATACCTATCCCGCAGAAAATGCTATGGAATTGCTGGCATTGGCGGCTGATGGGACAGATATGGTGATTGGCGATCGCCTGTCTAATGGTACCTATGCCAAAGAAAACAAGCGAGGCTTCCATAATTTTGGCAATAACCTGGTGCTTTTTCTCATAAATCGATTATTTGGAGTGGGTTTGCGGGACATTATGAGTGGTTATCGGGTTTTTTCGCGTAGGTTTGTGAAAATGTATCCGGCTTTATGCGAAGGTTTTCAATTGGAAACGGATATGACTATTTTTGCCTTGAGTCGCAAAATGATGATCGTGGAAATTCCAATCGTCTATCGTGATCGTCCACAAGGAAGTGAATCAAAATTAAATACTTTTTCGGATGGCTTTAGAGTGATCATGACTATTTTTAATCTCTATCGTTTTTTCTATCCTTTGCGTTATTTCAGCTTTATAGCCATGATATTCGTCCTGGGAGGGATTGCCTTTGGTGCGCCGGTAATTGCGGAATTTATGAAAACGCAATATGTCTCCAAGGTGCCATCAGCTATCCTGGCTTCAGGATTGATGATTTTGGGAATCATCACTTTTTCCAGCGGATTAATTTTGGATTCTATTAATAAATCTGATCAGGAAGATTTTGAACGAAACCTCAAGCGTTAGGTTGCTATTATGAGTAAAATTAAGTAGAATAAAAGAAGTAAATATATTTTGGACTCATTGCGTGCTACGCAATAAGTCTATTAAAAAATATGCAAGAAAAACCTTATTTATCAGTGGTTGTGCCGTTATATAACGAGGAGGGAAATGTGTTGGAGCTGCACAAGCGCATTTTGACGGCTTGTCGAAAACTGGGCAAGGATTTTGAGATTATTTTTATCGATGACGGTTCTAAGGATAAAACAGTTCTGGAATGTGGTTCTTGTTCACCATTGAAGTTGATTAAATTTCGAAAGAACTTTGGGCAAACAGCGGCTTTTGATGCGGGTATTAAGGAGGCGCAGGGAGAGATTGTGGTGACGATGGATGGTGATTTGCAGAATAATCCGGATGATATCGGATTGCTTTTGGATGAGCTGAGCAAAGGGTACGACGTGGTTTCCGGTTGGCGCTTTCAAAGAAAAGATAGTTTTGCTAAAAAGTTTTTTTCGCGCGGAGCCAATCTGCTGCGCAAAGTTTTGATTCATGACACTATTCACGATAGCGGATGCAGTTTGAAAGCCTATCGCCGAGCTTGTTTTGCGGAGGTGGATCTGTTTGGTGAAATGCATCGTTTTATGCCAGCCATTTTGGAATTGCAAGGCTATCGAGTGGGAGAGGTGAAAGTCTCCCATTTTCCGCGCATTCACGGTCAAACTAAATATAATTGGAAGAGAACGGTAAAAGGTTTTGTAGACATGATTTCTATCTGGTTTTGGCGCAAATATGCCAACCGACCGTTGCATCTTTTTGGCGGAGCCGGAATTATTTTTTCTTTTCTTGGTTTTGTCATTTTGATTTGGATGGCGGTGGAGAAGATTTTTTTCCACGCTTCACTGGCCGAAAAGATTTGGCCTCTGATCGGCATCTTCTTCATCTTGGCTGGCATTCAGCTGTTCATTTTCGGCTTGCTGGCTGATATTATCATCAAAAACTATTATAAAAATCGTAATGCTATGAACTATTCCATTCGGGAGGTCACTGAAAAATAAATTTTATTCGTTGACAGAACGGTCTTTTCTTGCTATTTTTTTCAGATTAGGGGAAAGTAGTTCGTTGATAAAATAATAGGCTTAATATGGTCTAAAGATAACTCAATAATGGAGGCGGGATTATGAATACGGGAAGTATTGGCGTGGTGGGAATTGGTTTTGTCGGGTTGCCCTTGGCAGCAGCGTTTGCCAGCATGGGGCGGCGTGTCTATTGTTTGGACACTGATGTCAAAAAAATTGAGAATCTGAAAAAGGGCATGATTCCAATTAATGAGCCTGGCCTAGAGCCATTGGTTGCAGATGGATTAAAGCATCATCTATTGCATTTTACTACTGATTATGATGAAGTACTTTCTCAGAGTGAGATTATTTTTATTGCAGTGGGAACTCCTCCGGGGGATGATGGCAGCGCTGATTTGCGTTATGTGGAAAGCGTGGCTCGCACCATTGGACAAAAAATGACCAAGCCGCTGATTGTGGCGGACAAATCCACGGTTCCAGTTGGGACAGCGGATTTTGTGCATAAAGTTATTCAAGAGGAATTGCATAAGCGTGGATTAGAAATAGATTTTTGGGTGGTAAGCAATCCTGAATTTATGGCTGAAGGTCGGGCAGTGAAGGATATGTTGGAGCCGAGTCGCGTGGTAGTGGGTTCGGATAGTGAGCAGGTGTTGGATGAAATGCGCCTGTTGTATGAGCCCTTTATGAAAAAAACTCCGCGTTTTCACGCGATGGATGTGCGTGCAGCTGAGCTGACCAAATATGCCAGCAACACTATGCTGGCTCTCAAAATTTCCTTTATCAATACCATCGCCGGCCTATCCGAGCTAATCAGAGCGGATGTTGAAGAAGTAGCCGATGGGATGGGGAGTGATCCGCGGATTGGTCCCGAGTTTTTGCATGCCAGTTTGGGCTATGGAGGCAGTTGCTTCCCGAAAGATGTAAAGGCGATTATTGCTTTTGCCGGGAAGGTCGGTTTGCCGAAGCCATATTTGAAGTTGCTTGAGGCGATTGAGGAAGTGAACAACTATCAAAAGACTGTTATTTCGCGCAAAGTGGTGGCGCGTTTTGGGGCAGATCTGACTGGCAAAAAATTCGCTCTCTGGGGACTTTCTTTCAAGGCCAAGACCAATGATATGCGTGAGTCGGCTGCGATTGATATTGTGCGACATTTGGTAGCTCATGGAGCATCCATTGTGGCATATGATCCCTTGGCAGTAGAAGAAGCGCAGCAGGTGTATTTGAAAGAATTTTCTGATATTGTGTATGAAAAGGAGGATAAGTATAAGACGTTGCCAGGATGTGATGCCCTTATTATCGCTACTGAAACTGGTGAATATCGGACGATTGATGTTGATTTGGTAAAGGCATCCTTGAAAAATCCCATTATCATGGATGGACGAAATTTGCTGGATATTGCTACTTTAAAAAAATCTGGCTTCGAATATTATGCCATCGGGCGGGGAGATGTGCTGAATTGGCAGAATATCATTCTTAAATCAGAACAATAACCTTTGCAAAAGGAGTGTGGGTAATCCCCGCTCCTTTTTATTTTTTCTTTATTCTAGTATAATAAATGTATGCGTATCTTATTTTTTAATTATGAATATCCTCCTTTGGGAGGCGGAGCGGCTAATGCTACTTTGTGCATTCTAAAGGAATTTTCCAAAAATCCTGATTTGGAAGTGGATTTGGTCACATCTTCAATCAGTGATAAATATGAATTAGAGACAATTGGGGCTAATATTCGGATTCATCGTTTGCCAATTGGGAAAAATGCGCAAAATTTGCACTTTCAATCACAAAAAGATTTGCTAGTCTATGCTTGGAAATCCTATTTCTTTGGCAAAAAACTGATTAATCAGCGGAAGAAGGAGGAACTGCACTATGACCTGACGCATTCCTTTTTTTCAGTTCCGTGCGGTTTTGTGTCTTGGCTTTTGAAAAGAAAATATCATTTGCCCTATATCGTTTCTTTGCGTGGGTCGGACGTGCCAGGCTACAGCGATCGGTTTAAGTTTGTCTATTCCATACTAACTCCTCTAATCAAGCTTATTTGGCGAGAGGCCGCGGCAGTAATTGCTAATAGTCAGGGGTTGCGCGAATTGGCCCGAGAGTCTAATAATCAGCAAAGAGTGGATATTATTGTTAATGGAATTGATACTGTGGATTTCGCTCCTAATGAAATATTGCGGAGGAGGGATAAATTTATCATTACTCCCGGGGCTACCCGTATCACAGAACGTAAAGGAATTCGCTATTTGATTGAGGCTGTCGGTATTCTGGTGCCAAAATATCCCCATATTTTTTTGCGGGTAATGGGGGATGGAAATGCAAAGATGTCATTAATCGAGTTGGTTGAGGAAAAGAACCTGGTAAAATATGTTCAGTTTGTGGGAAGAATTCCTCGAGAAGAAACCATTCCCTATTATCAGGAGGCTGGTGTTTTCGTGCTGCCTTCTTTTAACGAGGGGATGAGCAATGCAATGTTGGAAGCCCTGGCTGTGGGATTGCCGATTATTGCCACCGAAACCGGAGGCACCTCAGAACTAGTCACAGATGGCGTTAATGGGTTTGTAGTAATGATGAGGAATGCACAAGATTTAGCAGATAAGATAGAGAAGATTATGATGGATGAAAAATTAGCTCAGAAAATGGGTCAGGAAAGTCGAGCGCGCGCAGAAAAGCAAAGCTGGCAGGAAGTGGCGCAACAATATGCTTTGCTGTATAGAAATGTAATAGAGGCAAAAAAATGAAAAAAAAGATTCTCAAATTCAGTCTCAAGCTTTTCGTGAGCATCGCTTTTTTGGCGTGGATTATTTTTCGGGTGGATTGGACGGAAGTGTTTGCGTTGCTACAAAAAGTGCAAACCAGCTATATCGCTCTATATTTTTTGCTACTGGTTTCCGGGATGCTGATCTCAACGCATAAATGGAAATTATTAGCTGCGTTCAAGGGCATCGAGTTGCCTTTTTTTCAATTTTTTAAGCTCTATCTGACCGGGACATTTATTAATAATTTTATGCCTTCTTTTGTCGGGGGGGATGCCTACCGGATCTACCAAGCGGGCAAAGAGGGGAAGAAATATGCTGCTTCCGCTTCAGCGGTGGTGATGGATCGGCTGACCGGGCTTTTTGGCGCTATGCTTTTGGTGCTCATCTTTTCTCTGGCTAATTTTACGGTCATTCTGGAGCAAAAAATATTATTGTTTCTCAATGTCATTATTTTGGCAGCGGTGTCGGGCGTGATGGCTTTTTTTCTGACGCGCCGATGGTTATTTTGGCGAAAAATAGCGACCGGACCACGCATTAGGAAAATCATCCCGGAGAAGTTTCTTAGTTTTTTTGCGGAGATGGCGCATTATTCAATAGATAGGAAAATCTTAGGGCAAGCCATGGGATGGTCGGTGCTATTCGGAGTGGTGGGTCTGGCGGCCACTAATTATGTGCTTTTTCTAGCCTTGGGGGAAAAAATAAATCTGCTGGACTATTTATCCGTTATTTTTCTCATCAGCTTTGTTTCCGCTCTGCCCGTCAGCATTAATAATATTGGCGTCAAAGAATGGGCTTACCTCACTTTTTTTGGCTTTTTCGGCGTACCAAGCGCTATTGTAATAACAGTGGCTATTCTCAGTCGGCTTTTGCAAATGCTCTTTAGCTTCTTGGCTTGGCCGATGTATTTGCAAAATAAGAGATAATTTTTTTATTTTACAAGTATGCTATACTGAAGGAGTAAGCATAGAAATTTAAATTTATGAAATCAATTCTCGTTATCATTCCTGCCTACAACGAAGAGGATAATATTGTTCCAGTCTATGAAAAGTTGGAGAGTATTTTGGGTGTTTTGCAAGATAAATATGCATTTGAGATGTTGTTTGTTAATGATGGAAGCACTGACAGTACCATGAAAGAAATTGAAAAATTATCCCAAAAAGATGCTAAAGTAAAATTTATTGATTTTTCTAGGAATTTTGGCAAAGAAATGGCCACTACTGCCGGCATAAATGCATGTGTCAGTGATGCTTGTATCGTGATGGATGCTGACTTACAACATCCAGCGGAACTTATCCCAGACCTGATTGCTAAGTGGGAAGAGGGTAATGATGTTGTGGTTGGGGTGCGTAAAAAAAATAAAAGTGATGGCTGGCTTAAAAAAATAGGCTCTAGTTTATTTTACAAAATAATCAATAAAATAGGTGAGGTTGAGGTTACTCCAAACGCTACGGATTATCGATTGATTGATAGGGTGGTGATGCAGGAGTTTAAGCGTTTTACTGAATCTAACCGTATGACTAGGGCTCTTATTGATTGGCTGGGCTTCAGACGGGCATATGTTTATTTTGACGCTAATGAGCGGTTGCACGGCACTGCTAGTTATAGTTTTTGGAAGTTGCTTAAGTTGGCAATCAACGGATTTGTTTCTCTGAGTCTGGTGCCTTTGAAAATTGCCGGTTATTTAGGTATCATTATCACTTTAATTTCCGGAACACTGGGCTTTTATATTTTAATGGGTAAATATATTTTTCGCACTCATTTGCCTAATTTCTTTTCTTTTTCTCGTACTTTTTCTGATGCGGAAAATTTGGCTATTTTAATTCTTTTTTTGGTGGGCATTATTCTGGTGTCTGTTGGCATGCTTGCTTTATATGTAGCCAACATTCACAGCGAGGTCATTGGAAGACCGATGTATGTGGTGAGAAAAAAGAATATCTAATAATCAGCGTTGATATTAAAAAACATCGTCTTTGAAAGACGATGTTTTTTAAATGAGCGATATGATGCATGTTCTAATTTTTCAGAGAAGTATTTTTAAAAATTTTAATAAAATTTTTAGGACGATTATTGATATTCATCTTCCAAATAGGCTGGCTGTTTTCATAATAGGGTAAAACTTTGATCCCTTCGGGAAGTTCCCATTTGGATTGACTTTGTCGATAGCGAATTTCTCCACGACGGGTGAGGACGTAATAATCGATAGTATATTTTCCGGTGACCAGGGTATAGTCGGTGATGCATTTCCCAGCAAAGAATTCGCACACGCCATAATAATCAGACCAAATAGTCAATTCCTTGCTTTGAGGAAGGGCGTTGAGATATTGAGCGGCTTCGTAGCCTCCATAGCCCCACGCGTCAGAGATGATGTTTTCTTGAGGCAGAAGGGCATTGGTGTAATTGAAATAGAAAGGCTTAGTCAGATATAGACTGCTGAGAGACAAAAATAAAATTAAGAAAGTGAAAATGATTTGTATTTTCTGTCCATAGCGCTTAAATGAGAGTTGTAATTGCCATAATGCAAGTGCGGACAAAAATGAAAGGAGAGGATAAATAAGGATGCTATAACGGACAATGGCCAGGGTATCCATAAAAATGTAAGCCAGGTAGTAGACAAGAATAAAACAAGTAATGGAAAAAGTGAAAAAGAGATGCTCAGCATTTTTTTTGAGAGTGGTTCTAAGCCATAAAAAAACAACTAAAAAAAGAGTCATAAGGGGGAGTGAAAAGACCAGTGGATTGAATTGCAGAATGATTTTTTCCCAAAAATCAACGGAGTAATTTTTTATGTAACCAAATTCCTTGGCGTCAAAGGGCACGATATCGAATAATTTCCAATCGGGTAAAATATTTCTTCCCACAAGCAGATAGAAAAATATGATGGTCATTAGGGCGGGAATAGACTTGATAATCCAGCTCAATCGGGTATAATTTTTTTTGCAAAAAAGCAGACAGGATTTTTTAGGAAAAAATTGGTCGAGCATAATCAGCGCGGAGAAGATGAGGATGACGATGGAAATAGATTTCATAGGACCAAAGCCCAGCGTGAGGCGATAGAGGTAGACCGGCTTTATGAGGATGGCGGGAATAAAAAAAGTCACAGTTCCCAAGGCACCTAAGATAATGAGAAAAAAATTAGGTATTTGTGAGAAAAAGAAAGCTTTTATTTTTTTTTCATCAGATGGTATCTCAATCAGATAATACGCCAGCATAAAAAAGAAAAAGAAGGGGAAGAGAATATCGGCGGTATATTTGGAGAGAATAGCTAGACCGCTAAAGAGGGCGGTGAGAAGAATGAATTTTTTTTCCTTGGTTTGCAAGAGGGCAAAATAGGAGAAAATAGCGCCCGTGGAAAAAACCCAGAGCAGAGAATCTGGATTAACAATTTGAGAAATGCCGATGAGAATGGGGGAAAGAGCTGTTAATATTACGCTCCACAGGGCAATCCAGGCGTTTCGGGTGGCTTTTCTTATGACCCAGAAGAGAAAAAGGAGGAAGAGACTATTGAAAAGCAGAATTGGCAGGCGGAAGAGGAAGTTCACCCGTTCCGATTTGTGAGTGTCATACACCTTGAGGTCATCATCAACTTTGGTGAGATATTGCACGGGATTGCTTTCCCATAGCAGTCCCACTCCGGAAACAAGCGCCACGGTGATGCCCGGCTTGTCATTGATGAGCATTTTTTTAAATCTCCCTTCCTTGAGGGCATTCCAATATTGAGGCGTGCGTTCTTGCATCCAATAATGCTCATCGGCTGTCTTGAATTGGCTGAGATGATAGAATCCAAAGCCGAAAAAAGAACCTATGGTCAGAATCAGCATGGAAAGAATAAATATTTTTTTAGGTTGCATAATGGATTTTTCTAAATTAATTCCCCAGCGTAGTAGTCTTAATTATCTTTACGTTGTTAGCTTCGCGGTTGCCGATGGAAATGATTTTTTCGAATCCCTCGGTTTCGTAGATGTCTTTCATGCTCGTGCCTTGAATGAATAGTTCTCCGCGTAACTTGGTGGTGCGGCTTTTCCGGCCGGAAGACACTACTAGATAGTCTAGCTGAGTGTCGGCAAAGAACTTCGCTTCGATTTTGGTGTGACACTTGCCGACAAAGAACACGCACACGCCTTGTTTGTCGGTCCAAATAACCAGCTTCTTGGCATCAGGCAGGGCGTTGAGATATTCCGCCGCTTCATAGCTGCCTTCACCCATATCTTTCACGTCCAGATAATAGGTGTCAGGCAGAAGAAAAGAGGCATAGCCCATGTAAAAAGGCCGCACTTGCCACAGGGAAAAAGCGGAAAAAAGAATCAGCACCAAGAGGAAGGCGTATTTTTTGAGGGATAGGTTGCGGGTGCGGTATTTTTCCGGAATAGGCATGGCAGCTAGTAATTCCCGCAGGGCGATGGCGGCGGCGATAAACATTATCGGGAACACGATGATTTGGTAGCGAATGATGGAAGCGACGTGCGAGGCCACAGAGCCGGCGTAGTAGACCAGAATAAACAGCATCAGGTAGAAAACGACGCGAGAATTTTCCGGAGAAAAACTATTTTTCTTGAAGGATAGGAAAAGAAACGCGAGCAGCGGGAGAAGCGCCAGCGCGGAAACCCCGAAAACCAGCGGATAGAAGTTGGTAACAAAAAAAGCGAGAATGGTTGTGCTTGAGAATGAAGATTTGGGAGAGGAGAGGATGTCTTGAAAATCAAAATAAGCCATTCCGGTATAGACATTAAGAAACACCAGTAGGATAGAAAGGAAGAAAGTACCGACAAATAGCGCGTAGAGGAATTTTTTCAGGGGCAGAAAAAAATGGACGATAGCTCGGGTGACGGCACTTTTTAGCGCCAGAATATCCAGTAGCAATAGAGCCAGTACAGCTACCAGGACCGGCCAAACCGGTTCCATAGCCTGACTGAGCAGAGTGCTATTGATCAGGCGCATCGGTTTTCCCCAGGCGGCCGGATAGAACACAAAAAAAGTAGCCATCGAAATGAAGGCCAATAGAAAATAATCCTCCAAATGTTTTTTGAAATAGGTATGGAAACCATTTTTGGCATAGCGCGCATAGTTGAAAATGTATTCCGCAAAAATCAGACCAAGAAAAAAGAAATAGAGAAGATTGCCGGTGTATTTAGTGAGGAGGCTGAGACCGAGAAAAAAAGCGCTCCAGAGAAGGTCGGCTTTTTTGTCCTCTTTGAGATAGAGCAGAAAGGTGATGATGGAAAGCGAGGTGAAGATCCATAAAATCGAATCCGGATTGATGATGCGCGAATTGCCTAGGATGACCGGCGAAAGAGCGATGAAGATGACCGACAGCAGGGCGCTGGTTTCACCTGTCAATCGGCGAAGGAAGATATAGAGAAAAGGCAGCATGGCAACGACAAAGACAAGAATGGGGAATCGAAAGGCGGAATTGAAAGTTTCCATCTTGGAGGCGTTGAGATTGGGATTGGAGGTATTAGCGATGATGTTTTTAAATTGCTTGGGGTTGTCCTGGGAAAGCAGTCCGAGGCCGGAAATGGCGGCCACGGTTTGTCCGGGCTTGTCACTGACGTTCGCGTTGCGCCAGTCCATCTCACCGAAATCGCGCCAAAAATTAGGAATGCGGTCAAAGGTCCACAATGGCTCATCTACCACGGCCAATTTTCCCAGGTGGAAAAGACCGAAGGAAAAGCTGATCGCCATGACTAACAGGACGATGGTCGTTGCTAGGTGGCTTCTTCGCAGAGGTGTCTTGGGGGAAACAGTATTTTGCAAGGCATCTTTTTTCAGATTGTGGCGAGTGATGATCAGAGCAAATAAGGCCACATAAAGAGCGGCAAATAGTCCCACATAGGGCGTGACTTCGAAATTCCCTTGCAAGGCATAGAGAAAAATAATTTCACTGGGAAGATAGGCATATAGAAACGCTTTGGCGGCAAAATCAAAGGTAAACATCGTCTTCTGTTTAGAAAACAGTAAGAGACCGCCTAGAGTGATTATCAGATAGATAAGATAAAAAAACTCCTTAGGCAGGGCATTTTGAAGGGGTGGGAAAAAAGCGCCTTGCGAAGAGAGGAAGAAGAGCGAGTTGCACGTCAGAAGAATAGTGAATAGCAGGCGGAACTGATTGGTTGGTTGAACGAAGAAAGCTTTTGTGGCATGACGCATGATGGTTGATTAGTTATGGATTATGTAATAAAATATAGGAGATAGCAACAGGTTGAAATATCAGCCTGAATGTCTGCGGATATCTAATTTATTCTACTATATTAAGGGAAATAAATAAAGTGAAAAAAAATATTATAAAATATCGAATATTCATTATTCTGGGGCTAACTTTTGCGCTGGGAGCGTTTTTGCGCGTCTATCATTTTGCGGATTGGCTGCATTTCGAACTGGATCAGTCACGTGACGCAGCGGTGGTGGATTTGGCACTGAATCAAGGCATTGGCAATTTGCCATTACTGGGTCCCAAGGCAGCTGGTTCGTTTCTGCGTTTGGGGCCGATTTTTTATTATTTTGAATATCTCAGTGCTCTGGTTTTTGGCCATACGCCAGCCGGCATGACCGGACTAAATGGATTGTTCTCCGTTCTAGCTATTCCATTATTCTATGTATTTGTACGTCGTTATTTTAATGTAAAAATAGCCATGTCCTTGGCAGCTCTTTTTGCTACGTCTTTGTTTTTGATTTTGTATGCCCGTTTTTCTTGGAATCCGAATGGCTTGCCATTTTTCATTTTGCTAGCTATGTACAGCCTTTTGCGCGCAGCGGATGATGCAGAGAAAAGAAAAGGTTGGTGGTTGGTGTTGGGGGCAACTGCAATGACTGTAGCCACTCAACTTCATTTCGTGGCTTTTTTAGGTATTCCTACAATTGCCATACTTTTTCTAGTTATTAAGCGACCGCATATACAATGGCGTTATTGGTTAGCGGCTATAGCTGTGATATTAGTGTTATATGCCCCGATGGTTGTAAATGAGTTGAAAACAGGCGGGGACAATGCTAAGGAGTTTGTGAAGATTTTTGCTAAGAAATCCACTGCTGGAGATAATACGCTTATAGAGAAGGGAATAAAAAATTATACGGAAAATTCTTTAGGCTATTTTTTGATGACTACCAGTAATGAAAAAGCGGAGCTTCCTAGGGTTAAGCAACAAGGTCTCAGGATGGATGTAGTTTGTGATCGGGATTGTCGTGATAATCTTGGTATGGGGGCAATGGCCATGTTATTTTTCTCCGTAGGTGTCATATTGATGT
>JBAZXY010000033.1:0-12660 GCA_041659585.1 Parcubacteria group bacterium
ACGTCACCCATCAAACACCCTCGTTTCGATATGTACAAATTTAAATTTCCTGCTATCAATGCATTCCTGAGTTCAAGCACATCTTGTTTAATGCGCTCTTCATATCCATTCATTTTTGACCTCCTTTTTTTACTATGGAAAGTAATAAATACCCTTAACCCAGTTTCATTATGCTGAAAAAATTTGTTTTTTTGTAAAAGAAGCTTCCAAGTAGACTAGCACAAAACAATCTATGTGTCAACAAAAAACAAAAAAACAGGGCGCTCCCCCGCTCTTGTCTTTTCAGTGTGTATATCCAGCCAATCAAAATCTTTTGTGCTTCCCTCCTTCATCCGCCGTGGCGGACTGCTGACGGACAAAGGTCCTGTTTAAGCGCGGCTTTTATCCCACTGTTCGCTACTACTCCCTAAAAAAGAGCGGGTGCAATTTTTGGATAAAAAAAGGGATGTGGTATACAACCAAATCCCTTATAACAATACGCCTATCAGCAGCCATCAATGCATCTCAATTTTATTTATCATATCCATATCAAGCCTGTGACCTCCTCTGTGAGATATTATTCTACCTGAAACCAAATGATCATGCGTAATAAGACTCAGTGCTCCCAACAAATCTCCTATTCTATGCAAAGAAATCTTATCCAAGAGACCCTCTTGTGTGCTTGTTTGTGCCCATGCAATGTTTTTATGATGAGGCCATCCGATTATTCCTGCTAATTTCGAAAAATAATAAAGACGCGATGGCCAACCAAGAGTGTGTGCATCAAATACGTTGTCTAGTGCCATTGGCAGTTCGCAATTTTTTACTTGATTACCCAATCCCTCAATTTCTATGCTAACTGAAATACTAAGACCCTCACTATCAAGAGACTCAAGAGAAACACTTCTGCAACCTTCACGCGATGTAATTTCATCGCATACATTACTTGGCTTTATCCATAATGCTTTTTCTCCCGTTTCCCTACAAAATGGCTTTAATGCATGCCATAATTCCCCCGTTCGTCCATGATAAGGCGGCAATCTAGGCGACTCTATGACAACTCCATCCAACCCAGTCCATCGCAACGCTCCGATATGTTCATATATCTCAAGACAATAATCTTTATATTTCAAAGTTATTCGCCTTGGATTACATAAAGCAATATCTAAAGTTATAGGAACAATTTCACTGCCACATCTCCAATACCACCCAGGCAAATTAAATGGAAAAAATTTTATTTGAGACCTCCTGCCAAAAATGTCCATTCCTGAAACAACAACTGACTCTTTTAATCTCAAAATATTCATGAATACCCCCGTTAAAATAGATTTCTGCTATTTAGCAGTCTTAAGAACTAATTTACAATTTATAGAAAGATTAGCAATAATGACAACAAGAGTCAAATAAAGTTGGAGGGCACCAACGAAAAGACCTCGTTCCAGGGAAAAACAAAAAAATAGCCTGCCTTGGCGACCCGCTTCGCCGAAGCTTGAGCGAGGCGAGTAGGCAGGGGCTTTCCCCCGGTCTGTCTCTTTTCTTCGTGTATAAGTCAGCAATCTAAGTCTTTTACATCTCCCTCATCCCATATTATAAAAAATGGAGCGGTTAAAAATACCGCTCCATAATGCTGTCCTTGTTGCAAGTTCTTTACTCACAGACAGTGTTATACTCCTTGAGGAATAATCTCCCCTCCAGAGAATCATATTCATAAACAGTTACGCCGCAATTTTCCGGCGACTGCCCTGGAGGCCATTTCAAAGCCTGGTCATATGTCCAATGCTCCAAGAGAAATCGGAAGCATCGCAAGGTTCCTCCGTGAGTCGTTACTAAAACCTTTTTACCCGCCCTATCACGAAAAAGCATATTGAGAAACAGATATACCCTTTGGGCAACTTGGGATAAACTCTCTCCACCAGGCGGTTGAGCAAAAAAACCTCCAAATGTCTGCCAATATTCCTGCAACCATGGAAAGGCTTTTTCAGCCTCATCTTTAGTCATATCATAGGCATGACCAGGATCTCGTTCCCGTATAAATTGATTCATCCTCACCTTTATCTGGCTCCTTTCCGCTTCAGGATAGGCCATAAGCATCTGATCAAGAGTCTCGATAGTCCGCCGATAGCCTGAATGATAGGCATAGTCGAAAGCACCGAACCTTTCTCTCAAAGCTATTCCTGTTTTCTCAGCTCGCATCCCTCCTTCTGGGGTGATAGGTATTTCATGATCAGGAATTCCTTTGATAGAAGCTCTTTCCTCATCGCCGGCAAAATAAATATTGCCTCCCTTAACCTTATTTCTGGCTGATTCAGCGTGCCTCACTAAAACCAATAACGATGGACGTTGTTGCATAGTTACTCCTCCTTGTATGTTCTTGTTATTACTCAAAATGAGTTTTTATTAAAAAACTATTGCCTCTTAAACTTCTTGTTTAGTAATTAAATCTAACAAGAAAAGTTGACGCTGTCAATCCAATTAAAAAACAACTTTTTTGAGCGAGACTGACAAAGAAAAAGCCCTTACCGTCATTAGACAGCAAGGGCTTCAATCGACACGCCTTGAAGAATGGCTTCAAGGATGAATCATAGGTAATATTGGATAACATTTATTTTGAGATGGTGTACCTACATACACATATCTATCGGGAACATCCATCTTCACCGTAGCGCCTGCTCCAATCACAGACCCCTGGCCAATTTTGACGCCTGGCATAATTATGCTTCCCGCGCCGATCCACGCCCCATCACCAATGGATATGCGCATAAAGACATCTTCATGATCAACTCCTTCGAGTGAAAAATCATGAGTGACGCCCACAATGATGCAGTTCGGCGCAATTTGGACACTTCTTCCTATATTAGCATTTTCTATATAGGTGCCCGCATTAATATCACTGCCCTCGCCTATTTTGGATTTCTTGATAGAAACCCTCTCATAGATCTTGCATCCGATGCCAAGTGTGGAATTTCTGATTGTACAAAATTCACGAATTTGCACATTTCCAATAATCTCAGTTTTGAAAATACTCACCATTGGATCGATAATATTCTTCATATATTCCCCCTTCTCTTTTAAATAGTTTTAAGCATCCATTTTCCTCGCCGAGGAAAATTAAACCTTATCAACCACCGGGATCTTTCAGTCCTGCCATCTTATAAGCGCCTTTTCTATAACCAGATGGAAATAGATCATAGACAGTCCTTAGTTGAATACCAGTGACTTCAGAAAAATTACTAATATGCAGAGGTTTCTTGTTTTTTTTACAATATTCTTGCAAAGCAATTATCACTTTTTGATGGGCATCATTTAACTGACGGATTCCTTCGGAACCCTTAATATAATCAACCCAGCCCTCATCCCATTCTTCAAATCTGACCAAAAAACCATCCTTGTCTACCTCATACTGCCTTCCCCTGTGCTCAATTATTGCCATGCGACACCCCCCTAACTAAAATTCTTATAACTCAAAAAATGCATAGATTAATGCTATTTCTGAGACCTTTGGTAAAAAACTATCTTTATATTATCATATAGAAAATAATGGTTAAGTCAATCAAAAGCAAAAAAAACAGGGGGCAGGTTGTAAAACCGACCCCCCCTTGATGGAAAATTTTCTTTTGAAATGCATTAGCCAATAATATAGGCCATAGCACCAGATAAAGCCTTGACTTCAGATGGCTCTCCCGGACGGCATGACGCCCCCCAATCACAACACAGCTTTGCTGTTATTATGCCAAGACCCATGCCAGTCACAAACTCAAATCCGCAAATCCAATCGTCAACACCATGTTGACTACTTTGCGGATCTGGTTCACAAGTTGGGGCAAAAATTGTTCCCGGAAAATAAATATTTGGTCCATTACTGCTACCTTGCTTTCCGGATGGTGCACGAAGATTGTCTGGCAATAATTCACTATGGTCGTATAAGTAAACCAGCATAGCATAATTTTGTCCAATACCGCCAGTGTTCTTCAACTCCTCAAGAACTTCAAAGCCCGGTGTTCTAACTCCTCTTTTTTGACCCTCTGAGATGAAAAAGTTAACCACCTTTCCATTGACATACAAATCGCCTCTGATTTTTTCAAGCTCAACCACTCCATCACCTTGATGTTTTCTGACCCGATATCGTTCATTTATTGGTTGCGGCTCGACACTAAGATTTACCTCGTGTTTTCTTCCCATATGTCCACCTCCTTGCCTTGATTGATTGATGAAATAAGCTTCTTAAAAACAACATTGTTAATTGTCATATTTTGGAATTATTCCCTATATTGTAAAGTAACCGTCAAATACCGATTTATTATTATACTCTCCTTTCTTCATTTTGTCAAACACACGACACAAAAACACCCATCCATTGGGTGTTTTCTCTTTCCTGCGAGCATATCCGGTTAATCGTTATCCGCCAAATACGGATTGATGTTCGTGGCTAAATTATAAATTTATTGCGATACAAAAAATTTAATACTTTTATAAGCCATATCAACGGCAAAATACCCAAATATTAGAGCAAACACTTTGAATATAATTGGCACTACTTTTGGATTGGAAAGTATTTTTCTGAAACGAGAAAATATAATTGCCACGACTACAGTCGATAATAACCACCCCATTTCAACCAGCATCAAAAATAGAAACTGTCCAAGATATATCTTCTCACTTAACGATATTGCTCTTGACACGCAAACCGTTATCCAAAAAGTCCATAACACACCATTAGCCATGATCATAACAGCTATCTTGCCCAATCCAAAATGGACTTTTTCCTCACTATCAATCCTTTTCACTTTCCAAATTGAAGTGGCAATCCAAACAAGAATGCCTGCTCCGACAAATGATATGCCACTGAAAATAGCCTCTGAAAATCCCATTGACGAAAGAATCAACAAGCTCGCCAATGCCACCACAGCCTCCACAAACATAGCCCAAAAGACAATTCGCAGGCTCTTGAAAAACCCAGACTGCAAAATTTCCGTAAAAGTGGCGGCCAAAACTGGACCAGGAATAACCCCGCCAATCAAACCCAGAACCAATGCGCTTACTATTTCATTATTCATAATCTTTTTTAATTTCCATTTCCACTGTCCCACTCAAAACCCACTCGCCGTTGTGGAATATGGTCCGGTCATTCGGAAGTAATCTTGTTTTTCTAAAGCCGGCTCTTTCATAGAGCCTGATGGCGTTCGTATGAAATTCACTCGTCGATAGATTGACTGCGTTGACTCCCAACTGATTAAAAGCATAGTCCAGTACCAGCTCTATGGCCTCCAGACCGATTCCCTTTCCCCAATAGTCCTTATTCAAAATAAAGATCCCGAATTCGTATTTATCTTTGCCATTGAAATCAGAAAGTGAAGTATAACCGATAAACTTATCAGCGTTATCATAGATGCCAAAAATGATTCCGTCTTCCAGCTTTGCCACAAAATCCTTCAATTCTTGAACATCCTTGAGTGCTAATCCCTTCCTGACCCAGCTAACATACTGCATCACCTCCAAATCATGAAACCATTCAAAAAGCAGAGGATAATTCTCCTCCGCCAATCCCTCTTGCAGATAAATTTTTTCACCTCTTAATTTCATATATCTATTCTACCAAAAAAGTCCATCTCAAGCGAGCAAACAAAAAAACAGGGCTTTCCCCCGTTCTGTTTCTTTTCTGCATGTATATTAAAAAAGGCTCTCAAGAAATTTTCCTGAGAGCCTCCGTCTGACTTTTTTAAGCCATTGGATTTCACACCGAATCGAAAGCTGGTGATAGTTTTCGCGCAGTTAGTAACGATTCAATCCATTTCTTCACTTTGCTTTTTTGCGGTGGCAATGGAGTGCAGCAAACTAGATATTCTGCTGCAACTCTTACAAAAATACTGAGAAGAGGTAAAAACCCAGATTTGTCAAATAACAACATCGCAGGTATAAATATCAATAAGTACCAAACCATAAGTTTAATACTCATGATTCTATCTGACTCAGCAATAATCCTGCGCTTATTCATCAAGCCTGCATTGCTGTTTAAGGTATTATACTCTCGCATCAGATGTTTACAAAGACTAACTCCTCTGTAATTTGCAGCCACAATCATCATTACGACTAAAGCTCTCATCATGAAAATAGCTGCATTAAGCAGTAGACTAGATTTCGACATAGAATTCGTCAACCATCCAGTTCCCGACATAGTAAAAGCAGCAACTGCCCAGAGAAATATGAACATCGAAGAAAGCAGAAAGCAGACACGAGCTATTTCAAAGCATGTGATTCCGAACATCCGTTGAATTTTTTGAGAGTATTTTTCGAACCTATCCATCAACCATTTGTCTATATATAAGAACATGGCTTACTCACCTCCATTATTATTTTGGGATCATTCCCTATATTGTAAAATAACCGTCAAATACCGATTTATTATTATACTCCCTTTTATGCATTTTGTCAAACAAAAAAAACAGGGCTTTCCCCTGTCTTGTTCTTTTCTGCGTGTATATTCAGTCAATCAAAATCTTTTGCTATTTTAAATCATAAATAACTATTCTTTTCATAATACTTCAATCTCTTTTTAAAAAATCTCTCCAAATATTCCACTTTTTTATCCCTGTAATCATAAATCTTATTCTCACCTTCAGATCCTCGCTGAATTCTGCCAATATACTGTGTCAGTTTTCCTTGAAAAGCGAATGGAAATACCAAAAACAAAGACTCCAAATTTTTAAAGTCTGTTCCTTCTCCAATGAGCTGTCCAGTCGCCAGCAATATCTGAAAATTACCATCCTCAATTTGTTTTATTTTTTCTCGTCTTTTCTTTTCAGTCAAATCGCCACTGAGCTCAATTATCTCAAATTCTTTTTTCAGATAACAACTCAGCACTTCAATATGCTCTTTTCTTTCAGTCAACACCAAACATTTTTTGCCACCACTTGCCTCCTTTTTAATATCTTCGATGATTTGCCTATTTCTATTTGAATCAAAGACGATTATCTTGGAAAGCATTTGAAAATTGTCGGTTTTTACTTTAAATGGAACCTCCAAATTAGTCTCACTTATGATGACTTTTGGAGTATCTCGCCTTAATCCTTTCTCATCCACTCTAAAATCATTTTCAATCTTATGCAAAACATCTCCCAGATAAATTGAAATTAAATTTCCATCATTATTTTTTCGCTCAGGTGTTGCCGTAAGCCCATAAAGATAGAATGGACTGAGCTTGGTTATCACACCCCTGAACATTTTGGCTGGCATATGGTGACATTCATCTATAATTACTAATCCAAAATTAGCATTCAATTCTTTCAAGTCTTCCATCCTACTAAGGGTCTGCACCATAGCCACGGTTATTTTCTTGCCCATCTTTTTTTTACTGGAAACATATTGCCCAATTTCCCTCTTGGGAATATTCAGAAAACCTTCGATTCTTTCCAGCCACTGATCAAAGATTTGTTTTTTATGAACTAAAATAAGGGTTGGCTGCTTGAGCTTAGCAATGATATCTATTCCGATGATTGTTTTTCCTGAGCCAGGAGGTGAAACTAATAATCCATTCTCTGCAGTCACTATTTCTTTTACTGCTCCTTCTTGATAACCAAAAAGCTTGTGGCTAGTTTCAAATTTGACTGGTTTTAATTTGCTTCTTTCATCTACAATCTCAAATTTAATATTCTGCTCATTTAAAAAATCAACCAACTCATTCAAAAATCCTCTAGGAACAGCCACCTTTTCACCTTGATTTTCATCAGTTTGAAATATTTTTCCAATCCATAAACATTCACGCCCATTCGCTTCCTAATGACAACCTCCAAATTGGCAAAGTTTAATTTTTCTTTTAAGAAGTTGACGACTATTTTTGGCAGATTATTTTTATCTATAAATATCTGTTCTTTCAAGACTAACTTCAATTTACTCTTTGAGCTTGTTTTTAATATTTCGCACTTTCCGTTGAATTGATTATACAACTCGTCTAATTTTTCTAATGAAATTTTTTCAGCTTTGGATAAAAATTCCCACTGGTCAATTAATATTTCAGAATTTTTTTTCCAATCCAAAAATATTGAATTGCCAGCATTTCTAGATTCTCCTTGCAACGGCAAAGCGATCAAATTGCCAAAGCCTTCGCCACTGTGCATATCCTGATTGGGAAATAACCTATCGAAAGCATCTTCTTTTTCAAATTGGTCTATTATCTTTGTCTCTCGTAAAATATTTATAGCAATATTCCTGCTTTTATAGGCCTGGTATTTATCTTCAAAAAATATCCAAATATGTCCGCCGTTTCCGCTGCGTGAACGTTCTAAATAGGCTGGTAGATTATATTTTTCACAACCATTTAAAAATCTCAATGCCTCCTCTTGCCATTTTTCACCATCAAAGTCAGCAACAATAAAATATGAGGTATTATCTTTTAATAATGGATAAACTCCATAACACTTATTACCCCTAAGGTGTTGCTCCGCATAAAAATCGCTAAACTGTGCATATGCCTTATTACCACAATCTTTACACTTTTTTCTTTGTAGCTTATTACAAAGAGATTGCTTCCATTCATTTAAGCACACTGGGGTGTAACCACTAGCTGATTTGTCTTGTTTTTCCCAGCGAACTGCAAAGACATCATCCCTGCCCATAAAAAGATTTCTAAAAATTTGCAGTTTTTCAGTTGACGACAACATTTCTGATTTCGATTGCTAATTAGATAACTTTTTATCAAAACTTTCATTGATTAGCCCTATCGAAGTTAATAATAATTTCCTATCAGCTCAAATAAAATTAATACTAAATTATATTTTCTTATATCTAGACCCCCTACCCATTCCCATTCTTTCAATCAACTTCAAATTAACCAATCTAGCTAGTGACTGTTTTATGGTGGCCATTGAAATTGAATCAGAAAGTTGCTTGTTGATTTCTGAGATGCTCAATGTGTCAGCCTGAAACAATTGATAGATTGTCAGTTGCTTTTCCGAGAGTAGCTTCTCTGGTTGATCTTCATCCATTATATCTTTGGCTTTTCTGATTTGTTCCAAAAGAGCATCTAACAAAAAGTTGAGCCAAGGCGTGATATCCTCTTTTTTTGTTTTGTGCTTGGATTGAGTTTTTCTCAGAGCCAAATAATAATCTATTTTTCGCTCTTCAATAATTTCATCTAGCGAAACATACGGGACATAGGTATAGCCAGTTTTAAGAAGCAATAATGTAGTCAATGCTCGTGAAAGCCTGCCATTGCCATCGCGAAAAGGATGGATAGCTAGAAACTCAAAAATAAAATTGGCAATAAGAATAAGCTGGTGCGTTTCCCCTTTCTCCATTTCCAAATTTAACCAGTGCAGAACATCATCCATTTCTTTTTTGGTGAGATAGGGTTTGGTTGGTTCAAAAATAACGACCTCTTCACCATCTTCTTTTATCATAACTACCTTGTTGTCAATCGTCTTGTATTTGCCCTTGTGTGTCTTGTCTTTTTCTGAAAAATTGAGCAAGATTTGATGAAAATGCAAAACCTGACCTTCGGTGATTTTGAAAGTTTTCCAGTTATCAAATATTCTTCCCAAAAGATCAGCATAACCAGCCACTTCTTGAGCATCTCTGCCTTTGGGTGGAATAGATTTTAGCCCTTGCAGAAGTCGAGCCACTTCAACATCAGACATCCTTGAGCCTTCAATACGAGTGGATGCTCCTGTGCTAGTGATTAGAACGCTTCTCTTGAGCCTGCCTAATGTTTGTGGACTAAGTCTCAAACTGCCCTTCCACAAGCCCTTGAATTCATCTATTTTGGTTATCTTTTGCAAGATTTCTTGGCTCAAAATAACCCTTTTTGCAAATCTATTTTCCATATTTTTATTAGCTATAATTTAACTATATCCAATTATATCCGATTATAGCTGATTGTCAAGTTATTGAATTTCCAAGTCAGTCAGCCATTTCAAAAGCGGAAGATAATTTTCCTCTGCTAGCCCCTCTTTGAGATAATTTTTTTCGCCTGCTAATTTCATATATTTATCATAGCACATAAACAAAAAACATGGTTTTCCCTTCCAGCGGGGAACGGAGTATATAGCAAAAAGCCGCCATTTCTGACGGCTTTTGTTATCCGGAAGTCTTATGCAAACAATCTTGCCAACCAACCAAACATACTAATTCCGCTCTCGCTTTCAGCAACGAATTTCTGAAGATTAGTATTCTGTTGAGTAAGCATTTTGACTTGTTCTTGTAGAACGAGTTTTACAGCTGGGTCGTTCATTTGACTAGTTAGATCGGTAAGCACCTTGATCCTGGTCTGGTTTTCAGTAACAGCTGTTTGGATTTCAGCAATGCTTCCATATTTTGGACCTACAAGGAATTTTGTGAATCCGCCTCGATCATTGACTTCATTGATTGAGTTTTCAATCTTGATTTGCGAATCATTCTGAGCTTGAGCCACCACGTTCACCTGCTGTCCGATGCCGCCTTCCATTTCTCCGATGGCTTTCAAATTGTGGACGAACATAGCCACTTCGTTTTTATATTCTTTGGCGATGTCAGCATCTTCGTCCTCATCAGCATCTTCAAAGAGATCATCCATTCTTTCCAGTTTTTTACCAGCTAGTTCCGCTATGGCTTCAGCTTCGATGTAGTTTCCAGTAGCAAGTTTCGCTTCGGCTTGCGACAGCATCATTTTAGCCTCACCAAGTGCTGTCCTATATGCAGAAACATTTATGTCTCTGGCAGCAGCAAGGTTTAATCTGTTTTCCAGCTTGGCAATGTCTCTTTTGAGTTCAGCAATTTCTTCTGTTGCCTCTTCAGTGCTTTCCTCGTCTTCATCATCATCCTTGAGTGACATTTTCACTAGTTTTTCAAGACGTTCCATCTTGTGTTTCGCAGTTTCCAAAGTATTTTTCGATCCCGCAGAATTAGCAGTCAATTGAGATTGGATTTGAAACACTAATCCTTTCACTTCAGCCAGATTATTGTTGAAAGCATCCACGGAAACCCCATTGGAAGCTAAAACACCTATTTTCAACTCGACCTTCTGGATGTCGCTATTTAACTCTTGAATGTCTCCTGTCAGCTCCCCAGAATCCGCATTTTCGTCTTCGTCATCGCCTTCCACTTTTTTTTCATCCTCGTCATCATCAGCTGCCTGGGTTCTTGTTTGAGTTGTTGCTTGAGTTGTTGTTTTGGTACGCATTATCTCTTGCTCATCCTTGTCCTCATTTTCATCTGTATTATCTTTTTCATCTTCATCTTCCCGGTCGCTTTCATCCTTGCTTCGGTCGTTGTCACTATCATCTTCTCGTTCGTCTTCATCATTTCCCTTATTATTTTCTTCATCATCAGCGGAAACTGGAGTGGCTAGAAGATTTGCCTGAGCACGAAAAAAACTAGCGAACGACAAACCAGTCGCGAACAAGATAGCGATTATTACTATCAAATGTGCATTGTGCTTTAGTTTTTGCATATTTTTATTTTTTTATTAAGAATTAAGCTTGTTTATATTTTACCAAAAAATTCATTTTTTGGGAAGGACTAATTAAAAGTGGCATGGTGAAAACATACAAAAACAGGGTTTTTATCCCTGTCCTTGCGTAAACCAGATTATTCCAAGTCCTTCTTTTTTGCCTCAAATTCTTCCTTGTTTATTTCTCCCTTAGCATAACGCTCTTTGAGAATATCTAGCGACGTTTTATCGCCATGCCCATGATGACCGCCGTGATTGTTATCACAGCAACCGCCGCCGCCTGAAACACCACGAATCAAGGTGAAAATACCCCAAATAATCAGCCCCCAGAAAAGAAGCATGAATATCCAGCCGAACCCAAAACCTCCACCCCATCCCCCAAATGAATTCCACATCATATGATTTATAATTAATGCTTATACATATTATATTACGTAAAATAACGGAAATAATTTCATAGTCAAAATCCAATGAATATTTTCTGCATAAGTTAGTATAAAATCCCTTGTAATTAATCTTATTTGAGCCTAGTTTTAATTTTGAATAAAAAAACAACCTGGTGCTGTTAAGCAAATCACAGGTTGTTAATGGTTTCATCATATTCATGACATTTTTGCGCTTTCTCACTCAAGAGGAGTATTACATCATCAAGTTGCAACCCTTTGCTCGCATACCCAGCATTTTGCAAGCCCCCTTTCTGAGGCCAGATGGGAATAATTCATAAATTCTTTTCAGCGGAAAGCCAACTCTAGCGATAAAAATCTTTGTCATGGGTGCGAGACCATTTTTTTTATAGTATTCCCACAACCCATCAAGCACCTTTTGATGATTGGGAGTCAATTCAACGATACCATCGAGACTCATGACGTATCTTGCCCAATTTTCATCCCATTCCTCAAGCGCAGTAATCAAGAAGCCGTCTTCGTCAACCTCATAGGTTTTTCCGTTGTGACCAATTTTAGGCATAGCTGATACCCCCCTATGAAAAAGATTTTTATAACCCAAAAAATACATAAATTCATACTATTCTTGGGACCTTTGGTAAAAAACTATCTTTATATTATCCTACAGCAAATACTAGCTAAGTCAATTAAAAACAAAAAACAGGGCTTTCCCCCGTTTTGTTTCTTTTCTTCGTGTATATTCAGTCAATCAAAATCTTTTGTGATTAGTCCTGTTCGAGCCTAGCTTTTACCAACCGAAGTTGATAAACGACCATTAGATGATTGAGATTCCGAAGAATCTCTGTTCACCACTACTCC
>JBAZXY010000034.1:0-12206 GCA_041659585.1 Parcubacteria group bacterium
CCACAAAACAAATATCTGCGTCGTGATTTTTTTCTGCTAAAATTCTACTAGCTGACAAGCGCAAATTCAAATCATACGAAATTTCTCCGCTTTTTGTGCCGTGATGCAAAACACAAATCAATTTTTTAGTGGAAGGCATGCTTTTTATTTAAAAAGAGTAATGATAACGGCCCCGGCAACCATCAGTAGGGTGGCCCAAATCTTGCGCTGCACATGGGTGCGTTCTTTGAAATAGAAATAGCCGATGAGAAAAGCAAAAAAGGGCATGATGCGCTTGATAGCCATAATATAGGCGACGTTTTGCAAGGCATAGGCATAACCGATGCTCAAGTTGGAAATGGTGATGGATAGGCTGGCCAGAATGATGGCTATAAAAAAGTTTCTTTTTTCATGGTGTTGAAATTGGACGAAGACATTTTTTATTTTTGTGGTCTCTTTGAAAAGCAAGATAAAGATGCCAAAAACCAAACCCATCAAAAGATGAATGAGCATGGTGGCAAAAAGAGGGGAGCTTTCCAGAACAGCTAACTTGGTAGTGGTTGGACTAAGTGTATAGCAGGCGGCAGTCATTAGAAAAAACAATAAGCCTTTGCGATTTTGCTGATGTTGCAGGATTTCGGCTTCGGATTTTTTGGCCCTGCCATATTCCATCAAAAAGGCTCCTGAAACTACTACCAAAATTCCTGCTAGTCCGGTGGTTGAGGGGAACTCATGAAATAGGAGCATCGGTGGGAACATGATAGTCAGTGAGGTGAGCGTCATATAGGGCATCAGATAACTAAGCTCGGAAAGGTCCAAGGCTTTATAGAGAAAATAAGTTGCCAAAATATTCACTGCAACAGAAGAACCGAGACCAATCCAAAACCTTGAGGATAAAGAAAACATATCAAGGCTTTCATTCTGCAAAATAAAAAAAGCGCTCATTAAAAAACCAGCCAGCAAAAAAGCTAAAAAAGCGATGAAATTGTTCATGCCTTTTGTTTTGAGCGCTTTCTTTTTAATGGCCATCTCGCTCGCTTGAAAAAAAGCGCCGAGTAGGGAATAGATAATCCACATAGGGGTATTATAACGTATTTTAGAAAAATAAAAAATGACCCTCAAAGCGTGTTGCGCTTCGAGGGTCAGGTGGTGTAGCAGAAAATAGATTTAGGCAAGTTGTTTTGTAAACTCGCGTAAACCTTTTTGATGGTAGAAGGCAGCCTCTGCTTGAAGTTCTGTCTTCTTTGGGGTGCGGTTTGGTGGAGCACCCAGACATTCCAGATAAGCCACATCCATTTTGGCTCCGGCAAAATGGGCCAGAAACTGAATGACGAAATGCATGCCCCACTTTGGTATAGATTTTTCGCCATACTGCTCTTTTGCAAATTGTTCGTAGCGAGGATACATCTCAAGTGCTTTCTTCAGAAATACTGGTTTGCCGAGATTAAGGCCAGAACTCTGGATGTAGGTAGGATTTTCCATATCCAGCATGGCTGATTGGAATGAGGCGAGGGAGCGCATCATGTGCCGGTCGTGATAGCCAGTGGCATGATCTGGATACACAATTGTTCCGATCATGTGATCACACTTCCCGGAAGCGATTGCTCGAATCAGCCTCGTGAAAACCGCAGGGTTATGCTCGCCGTCTGCGTCCAAGCAGCCAATGAGGGCACCTTTTCCAGCTTGCTCAAGAGCCCAGGCATAGCCAGTCAAAATGTTGGCAGCATTGCCCTTGTTATCTGAGTTATAAATCACCTCGAGAAAATCATATTGTTCGGCCAGTTGCCGATAAATTTCCTGCGAACCATCGGTGCTGTTGTCGTCAATAATCAACAGCTTCAGGTCGCACCCCCTTGATACGAGGTTGACTGCGAGATCTTCGAAGGCATAAAAATTTTCTTGCACCTTGACTCCTGCATTGTGTGCGGGAGAGAAAAGAAGCAAGTTATTAATCCCAATTTCAGTCAGTCCAGTCAGTCCTGTTTTCATAATGGTGTTCTCCTTCGGGCTGGGCCCGTTTTGATGTTGTGGAATTTATATTCCGTATGTTGTTGTAAAACTGCTATCCGTAAGTGGATTGTGTATTGTAGCATATTTGACTGAAAAAGTCAATGCTAGGACGGAGTGACTATGTTTTATGGCTGAAGAAAGCCATTGTAGTAGGATTTAGGCATAGAGATAATTTTATTGGACAGTTTAAAATAAGGTTTTCTATTTGACTCTGGCACCCATTGTTCTATAATAATAACTAGGTTGTTTGGACGGTCAAAAGATGCTTCAATTAAAAAATAAGAGAAAAATATGTCAGAACAAAAAAAACAGAAGGTGTGTGTGATCGGCATGGGATATGTGGGGTTGCCACTGGCGGCAGTGTGCGCCAAAAAAGGCTATGAGGTGATGGGCTTTGACACTGACACGGCGAAATTAGCCATCATTGCTCAAGGGAAAAGTCCCTTTAAGGAAGAATTTTTGGAGAAACTTTTGCCCCAAGTGAAAATCAATGTCACAGCCGATGAAAATGAAATCAAAGGCTATGACATTTATTTGATCTGTGTGCCCACCCCGGTGGATGCGAAATATTTCCCCATTCTCACGCCTGTCATTGATGCTTCCCGCACAGTCGCAGCTCACATGAAAAAAGGTGCTCTGGTAGTGTTGGAGTCTACGGTTAATCCAGGAGTGAGTGCTGAAGTGGTGCGGCCAATTTTTGAAAAAGCCGGCTTTGAAGTGGGCAAAGATGTTTTCATCGCCCATTGTCCAGAGCGGGTTAATCCAGGTGATTCAAAGTGGAATGTAGGAAATTTGCCTCGCGTAGTGGGTTCTTTTGATGAAAAAGGCTTGAAGATTGCTAAAGATTTCTATGAAAGTGTTGTGGATGGTGAGATTATGGCAATGGATTCGATTGAAGAAGCAGAGGCAGTGAAGATTTTGGAGAATTCCTTCCGAGATGTGAACATTGCTTTTGTGAACGAAGCTGCTAAATCTTTCAGTCATCTCAATATCGACATCACGAATGTCATCCGGGGAGCTTCCACAAAGCCTTATTCTTTTATGGCGCATTGGCCAAGTTGCGGAGTGGGTGGACATTGCATTCCAGTGGATCCCTACTATATGATTGAAAAAGCCAAGGAACATAACTTTGATCACAAGTTTTTACGTACAGCGCGCACAATCAATAATAGTATGCCTGAATATACTGTGGATCTTTTGCAGCATCGCTTGAATCAAGTGGAAAAATCAGTGAAAGGCACTAAAATCGGTATCATGGGATTGTCCTATAAGGCGAACGTGAGTGACTTGCGGGAAAGTCCAGCCTTGAAAATTATTGAGAAATTGAGAAAACTAGGAGCGGATCTAATTATTTTTGATCCATTTGTTCCAGGCCTTTCCAACGTAAAAAGCATAGATGAATTGCTAGAAAAATCTGATGCACTCCTTTTGACAGCTAATCATGCTGAGTTCGTGCAGATTCCAGTGGAAAATTTTGCCAAGAATAATATCAAGATAATTATTGATGGCAAGAATTGTTTGGATAAAAAAGCTATTCAGACTGCTGGCATTGTGTATTCTGGTATTGGCAGATAATTGAATTATCTTTTTGTAACAACACAAGGCTCCTTGAATGGGAGTCTTGTTTGCTAGGTAGAAATAAATATGCCATAATTAACTCATATTTAGTTGCATAATGTTGAAAATAATAATTTAAGAAAAAAAGAATGAGATTAATTGTAAATCTTCCCGCATTCAATGAAGCGGAAAAAATTGGTGAAACCATCAAAAGAATTCCGCGCCAAATTCCGGGAGTAGATGAGGTGTTGGTGCAGGTGATTGATGATGGGTCCAAAGATGAGACTATGGCCATTGCCAAGGCGGCCGGAGCAGATTTTGTCTATACCAATGGCATCAATCGTGGCATTGGCATTACCTTTAAGCATGCGGCAGAGCGAGCCCTGGACAATGGAGCGGACATTATGTGCAATATGGATGCTGATGGCCAATTCAATCCTCAAGATATCATAAAAATCATCACCCCTATCTTGAATAAGGAATCAGACATGGTCAGTGCTAGTCGCTTTGGCGACAAGGAGGCTAAGGATATGCCGAAAATGAAATATCACTTGAATAAGATTGCAGCTACTATTATCGGTAGTTTTATGAATTATGATATTGATGATTTGACTTGCGGTTTCCGGGCCTATAGTCGCGAAACACTGATCCGTCTCAATATCACCCCTGGTTTCACCTATACCCAAGAAACTATTATTGACGCTATTGGGAAAAATTTGAAATTGAAGTGGATTCCGGTGGAAGTGACCTATTTTGCGGGAAGAAAATCACGCGTGGTGAAAAGCATTTTCAACTATGTCAGTCAAAGCGGCAAGATTATTTTGGAGGCGGTGCGGGATGTTCGTCCGATGAAATTTTTTGGTTGGCCAGCCTTGCTTCTGCTATTGACCTCATTTGGATTTTTCGTGGATTTTTTTGTGATGTATTTCCAAGATTTCAAAATATCACCCTATAAAAACATTCTCCTTGTGGCAATTACATTGTTGATTGTAGGCATTCAATTCCTGATTTTTGCTTTTATCGCGGACATGATCAAATCGGCTCGCAAGCTCATAGAAGATCAAGCGCATACTTTGAAAAAATGGCGTTATAAGAAATAGGCAATTTACAGATACAAAAAGCTCCCATTTGCTGGGAGCTTTTTGTATGCAGACAGGACCTAGTAGCGAGCAGGCATAGACGACTCTATATCCTCTGGTGTGGGCATGGAGTCTTGTAATTCTTGGGATTTTCTTTGTATCTTATCAGCTTCAGTATTCCACTTTTCAGCCTCTTTATTAAGGTCCTCCATTTTTCCTTTGAACTCTTGCATATTGGGAGTCTGCTTTTTAATCTCTTCTTTGGCTGCTTGATAGCCGAGCCAGCCAAGAAAGGCTACCGTAGCTAGGCTAAGAAAAATCAATATGAGGCATCCACCAACAATCCACACCCAAGGAGAGGTTTTTTTGGGAGAGGCAGAGGCGGCTTGGTCAGTGATGGGCGTGGTTGGTTGTGTTGCGGCTGGCGCAATTTCTGCACCAGTATTAGCAGGTGTATTTTCCATAAAAATTAGAGTTTACTTATTAGCCTAAGACCAGTATAATGCAAAAGAAGAATTATTAAAAGAGCTTTTAAGGAAGAAGGTTAAAAATATGCATATTGAATATAAATATCATGCTCGACAAACTTTTTGGGCGAGAAGAAGAAAGGTTAGGAATTTCCTATTAATTATTTTTGTAGGAGGATTTTTTTCCTATAGTGCATTTAAATTGTACGGAAAGATAGCAGGACCTAATAATCCCGGCGAGCAGCAGGCAGAAAACATGGTTGTACAGGATGTTAGTGCTAATGAAAAACAGGTTGAGGCCGAAGGAGTAGAAAAAAAAGATAGTGGCAAGACCTATGTAGTCAGTGAGGGGGATATTCCAGCGGATATTTTGATGACACAAGGCAAATTGGATGCGAACGATGTGGAGGCGCTGCTCACGGCTTCAGAGGGAATTTTTGATTTTGCTAATTTAAAAATCGGCCAGCCAGTGCGTTTTTATTTTGAAGGCGGGGAGAGGGCCAGTCGCATTGAATATGATAAAAACACGGAAAGTGTGATTGTGGTAGATCGCCAAGAAAAGGCATTTAAAATCAAGGAAGAGAAAATTAATTATACTGTTTCTCAGGAAGTGGCTCAGGGAAAAATTGATAATTTTTTCTATGTCGATGCCATGGAAGCCGGACTATCAGAAGCTACGGTGCTAGAGATGGGGGATATCTTTTCTTTTAGTATTGATTTCACGACAGAAATCCAGCAGGGGGATGAATTTGTGGCGATCTATGAGAAGCGTATGAAAGATGGGGTGCGGGCAACAGATGGCAGGATTTTAGCTGCAAAATTTATTAACAATGGTAAAGCACATTGGGCGTATTATTTTGATAATAATGGCCACGGCGGTTATTATGATGAGGATGGGCGCGTTTTGGAACGGCAATTTTTGAAAGCCCCTCTCAGTTACCGACGTATTTCATCGGGCTATACGGGAACTCGAATGCACCCAATCACCAAAAAGGTGACCGCGCATTACCAGATCGACTATGCGGCGCCTACAGGCACTCCCGTAGTGGCTTCTGCGCGGGGAATAGTGGCGAGTGCTGGCGGAGAGACTGGTTGGGGGAATATGGTGCGCTTGAAACACGACGGTGGCTATACCACGCATTATGGTCATCTCAGTGCTTTTGCCAAAGGCCTTCGGGCGGGTATGAGCGTGGCGCAAGGACAAGTGATTGGTTATGTCGGTTCCACCGGTTGGTCCACTGGTCCGCATCTGGATTATGGTATGAAACTCAATGGTTCTCCGGTCAATCCACTTTCGCTCAATCTGCCCAAAGGAAATCCGCTGGACGCATCCAGTATGCAGTTATTTGAAGCGGAGAAAAATAAATATGTTCAATTATTACAATAGGAAATAACTTAAAAAATAGTCAATTGTCTGGGGTGGTAAGAAAGGTTTTTTTGTGCTAGAATAAGGCAGTTCTTTTTAGGCAATAAATAACAATAAATCACTTGAAATAGTTTTTTAAATTTTTCTTAGGAGGAGTAAATGGATGTGCGTAATGCGGAAAAGGAGGTGTTGCTTTTTTTAACAGACGAAGTAGCTGCAATCAATCAATTATCAGAGGAGATGTTGGCGCCTATCAGTGATGATTTGTTGAAAGAAAAATTAGTACTTATGCAAGTGAGAATCCAGAGTATTGGAGAGGCTCTGGGCAAAAATGGTTTTGGAGGTAGTGGGAAAGAAAAAAAGCTATCTGCAATAACGCATGATATTAATAATATCATGACCTCTATCACTGGATTTGCATCATTAGCCCTCTTCGTAAAAGAGCCGAAAAAATTCCAAGATACTTTAAGGAGTATTTGTGATGCCTCGAAATTAGTCAGTCAGACATTTGAGGAGAGGATTAAATTTATTGATGAGGGTTCGATTATTACAATGGGCTTAGCGAGAACAGAGCCGCGAGTTTTTCAAGATCTGTTACAATCAGCCCTGAGTTTTAGTCAATCAGCTAAAAATGCACAAGGCAAGGTGCATGTTTACGTAGATATGCCCACTAAGCCGATTATTGTCAGTACTTGTGGCTCTTTTTGCTCTAGGGTATTGATGAACTTATTCAATAATGCCTTTGATGCCATTGCTGTCAAGGATTATCCTGAAAATAATCAGTCGATATGGATTGTTGTTACTGCGGATGAAGGCCTCTTGAAAATTCAAGTGCGCGACAATGGTATTGGTATGGATACCTCAGTGATAAAAAGGATATTTGAGTATGGATTCAGTACCAAGGATAAAGCGGGTCGAGGCATCGGACTTCATTCTTGCAAGGAGAGAATTGAAGAAGCCTTTGGGGGAGATATTCTGGTGGAAAGCTCTCCTGGCAACGGGACAGTTTTTTATATAAATATTCCATTGCATAAGCTAAGCTCATAATGATTATGCTAAAATAATCTGTGTGAAGCAGTGTAGTAGATGGCAAATGTCATCGCAAAGGAATAGGATATAAACTCTAAAACCATCAGCTAGTAAGTCTAGTTGATGGTTTTTTATTTTTAAAAAATTGTAGGAGGTATGATTTTATTGTGATAAAATGAAAAAGTAGTTCTTTTAAAAACAGAAACAAAGAGGCAGAAGGAATGAAACAGAAACAAAAAGGAGTTGTAAGATGAAACAAAACGGAGAAATTTTTTTTAGAAAAGCGCAGCCTTTAGACATTGAAAACATCGTAAATCTTGAATTGGATATTTGGGGAAAAGAGGGAGCTAATAAAAATAAGATTAGCAATAGGATAAATACTTTTCCTAGGGGCAATCTTGTTGCTGATTGGAATGGTTCTATTGTGGGCTATTTATCCTATGAACACGTTGATGATAAGAGGGTGGGCGGTGCTTTTACGTGGGCACAAATAACGGATAACGGAACTATGTGTAATAGTCATGTTAAGAATGGAGAATACGCTTATGGAGTAAACCTGACAGTTGGAAAAAAAGCTCAATGTATGAATCTTGGGGAAGCGCTTATGCTTTATGGAATGAGTGATGTAATTGAGGATAACAAAAAAGGATCTTTTCTTGGCTCTAGGATGCCTGGATTTAGAAACTACTCAGGGAGACATCCAAATGTTACTGCAGACGAGTATATGAGATTAAAATGGAGGGGAAGAGTTAGGGATTCAGAGCTTCGATTCTATGAATCACTGGGATTTCAAGTGATAAGAGTGCTGCCTGATTATTTTCCTGACCCAGAGAGTCTTGATTGTGGGGTACTTCTTTTTTTTGCAAATAATTTATATATGAGTGAAGAGAGGGAACTAATTGCAAAAGCTATGAAAACAGAGGCTAAAGGCATGATTAAATATGGCAGGAGGTAGTGTATGGGAGTGATGCATAGTATGATGAGTGAATATGCAAGTTTAATAAAAAGATTTTCATTGGACAAAAATGAAACTGTTTATCGGATGATCTTAAACTTGCCTGGTGCTGGATGTGAATATTGGAAGAGGGATGGGGGCTGCACAATGTGCGGATTTCATGTGGCTACCAATAAGTACACAAGAGGGAGATTGCTTTCAAAATGGATTTTTCAACTGTTGTATATTATGGCACAAGGTTTCTATCTTAAAAATGCTCCCTTCGAGTTGTTTGTTTATAATGGAGGAAGTTTTTTGAATGACAGGGAAATTCCAGTAGGATTTCAAGATTGGTTTTTCAAGCAAGTCTCCATGCATAAAACAATCCAAAGCGTTATGGTAGAAAATCGCTGTGAATATATAACTCAAGAAAAAATAGAAAATGCAGTGCAGCTTCTTGGTGGAAAAAAGTTATATGTTGGCATAGGTCTGGAAAGCGCTAATGATTATCTGCGAAATAATGTCATAAGAAAAGGTCTTTCATTGAAGGTTTTTGAAAAAAAAGTGAGACTCGTTCGTGCTAATGATGCTTTTGTGGCTGCCTATGTATTTCTAAAACCACCTGGCTTGAATGACGAAGCGGCTCTAGTGGATGTTGTGAAAACCATCCAGTATGCATTAGCAGTGGGCGTTTCTGAGATCAATGTTTCTTGTGCCTTTATTCAAAGGCAGACAGAAATGGAGAGGATGTATTACGATGGAGAATTTATTCCACCGCGCTTGGATATAATCGTGGAACTTATCAATATAATCATAGCTAATAGTTGGCCGGTAAGTATTGGTGGGTTTGATGATTACCCTCCTCCAGTAGCTATCCCTAGAAATTGCGATAGTTGTTCAGAAAATTTCTATGCATTAATAGAAAGATTCAGAGAAGAAAGAGTTTTGGGTGATATTCCGATATGTTCATGTTCTTCTTAATAAAATTCTTGCGTTAGTTGTTTTTTAAAAAAAGGACCTTTTTCATTGCAAAAAGGTCCTTTTAATATTATTATAGCTATATGCAAGATAAATTAAGCTTATTAATAGATTTTTTCATTACTGTGACCATGGGTGGGCTTGGATTTGTCGTGTATAATAAACAAAAAGAATCTTTTACTAATAAAGCATTTTTATTATTTACTGTTTCATTAATAATCTGGGTTAATTGTAATTTCTTTGAAAATTGGATTTCCGATAAATCACTAGCTGCTATTTTTTTAAAGCTTGATTTTATAACAGCCCCGATAGGGGTATTTTTCATAACATTATTTTTGATAAATTTCCCTAAGCCCCAGAAGAAGATGAAATTCAGGGAAAATTTAATCTTTTTTATTCCAGCAGGAATAATCTCTCTACTGGCTTATTCAGATTTTATTATTGGGGATGTTATTTTTAATGATGGTGGTATTGGCTTTTCTTTTCAGCCAGCTTTTTATGTATATGCAATTATAATTATCGCCTATTCTCTCTTGGGGGTGGTGACCCTTTTTTTTAGGATGCATATAAGTAAGGAGGTGGAAAAGAAACAGATAAGACTTATTTTATTTGGATTTTCTGTAGTGTTGATATTGGGCATCGTGTTCAACTTTATTTTGCAGAATTATGTCTCCAAGTTGTTCTTTAGAATAAATACGTTTAGCCCTATAGTTCTTGTAATAACTACCGGTTATGCAATCATCCGATACCAGTTATTCAATATAAAAGTATTTTATGTGCAATTATTAACTATTTCCATTTGGGCGTTGATTTTTTTACAGTTCTTTTTTGTACAGGAATGGATGAATTTTGCAATAATATCAATAACTTTTTTTATTGCAGTTTTTTTTGGAATGCTTTTGATTAAATCAGTTAAAAACGAAATAGATCATAGCAACGAACTGAAAGTTGCCAATGCAAAATTACGGAAAATGGATAAATTGAAATCGGAATTTATTTCTATGGCCTCGCATCAATTGCGTACCCCACTAACAACCATAAAAGGATTCGTTTCTATTATGAAAAAGGGTGTTTATGGGAGTGTGCCAGAAGGATTGAATGAGCCGGTTCAGCATATCGAAACGGCTAATAATCGCCTAATTGCTTTGGTGGAGGATATGATGAATGTTTCTCAAATTGAGGCGGGAAAAATGGCATTCCGCTTTAAAAAAGAAAGCATAAATGATTTGATGGAGGAGATCCTTCATTCATTTAGTGTTATGACTCAAGAAAAAAAATTGAGGTTGGAATTGGTGAAAGATGAAAAGATTTCAGAGATATGGATGGATTATGGCAAGATACGAGAAGTGGTTTCTAATATTGTGGATAATGCTATTAAATATACGGAAAAAGGAAATATTAGAATGGAGACTAAAAAAACGGAGCATAATGTACAAATCATAATAACCGATACGGGCATAGGAATTGAAAAAGAAGGATTTGAATTTTTGTTTGATAAATTTTCTCGTGGAAAAAAAGCTCAACAGATGAAAAAGAGCGGCGTAGGGCTGGGGTTGTATTTGGGAAAGAAATTGGTAGAAGCTCATCATGGAGCTATTAAAGCTAGTTCGAGTGGAAGAGGCAGGGGTGCAACTTTTACAATAACATTGCCTATAAAGAAATATTAATAGAAGATAAAAAAATCCTGCCTGAGCAGGATTTTTTATAGGCGATAACCGACACCACGAATAGTGTCGATAAGTGATTCTGCACCATTGATATTTATTTTTTTCCGCAATGATTGAATGTGCACATCTACGGTATTGGTAAAAGGATCGGCATTAGTATCCCAAACATGTTCCAGAATCATACTGCGAGTGAGAATTGCTCCCACATTGCGCATGAGGTATTCAAGTAGCACTAGTTCTTTTTTGCGAAGTTGAAGTGGTTGGTCGGCTCTTGTAACAATGTGTTTTTCTAGATTAATGTAGATATCCTTGTAAGTCAGCTCCGTATAGTTATTGCTCTCTATGGGGGAGTTAGTCCGCATAAGGGCTCTGATGCGAGCTGTCAACTCCTCAATGGCAAAAGGTTTGGTTAAATAGTCATTTGCGCCACTAGAGAAAGCCTCAAGTTTTGTCGCCATATCTTGTTCCGCTGTAAGCATAATAATAGGATAGATTCTTCCAACAGCACGCAGTGATTTGCAAATCTCGATGCCGTTTTTCCCAGGAAGATTATAATCAATCACAACAGCATCATAGTCATTTATTCGTGCAAGATTTTCTCCCTTTATGCCATCGTCTGATGTGTCCACGATAAAAAGCTCGGATTCCAATCCTTTTTTAGTGAATAGGGTGATTTCTTCTTCATCTTCAATGAGGAGTATTTTCATAAAGAATATCTGATTAAGGAATTAACTTAGTGAACATAATATGATAGCATATATATTATTAGTTGTCAATAGTTAAAATTTGCTTTAGAAAAGGTAAAATAAGTAATATTTAATTTTGGCTTAATCTTCAGTTAATGTTTATTTTAACAAAGTTTAATGTTTATTTAATCATTATTTTATCTGAGTATGCTAAGTTAGGCATAGTGTTGGATTGGAAAAGGAATGTTTTTTAAAAACTTAACATAAAAAAGAGGTATATTATGAGTGGAGCAGAATCTTATGCAATGTCAACGGAATTTGATCTGGTGTAAAGAGGAAATGAAAATGTCCGCTTTTGCGGGAAATGAAAATGTCCGGTTTGGACATTTTTGTTAATGATTAGCGTATTGGTACTTTCTCCATGGATGATTGGCAGCTGGCGCTGATTTCGCCA
>JBAZXY010000035.1:0-11577 GCA_041659585.1 Parcubacteria group bacterium
GCGATAACCTATCTTTGCGCGAAACAAGAATTATCCATGAAAAAGACATTCCTTTCACTAATGAAATCTATATTTACCGCGATAAAATCGCGATGCTTGAATTTGCGCAAGACACGCAAGGCTTCATTGTCAAATCCAAAGCTTTCGCTGAAGCGCAAGCCTGGATTTTTGAGAAATTATGGAAAATGTACGAATAACTCCAATTCAAAAACAAAGGTAGCGGTTACGCAAAATAAATACGTCTCCTTGCTTGGAAAAAATGCAACTGACTTTTACGTACCGCAAATAGAACCCCGAGAAAAAATCGAAGAAGCAATCAATCTTCTCCAAAAAGAAAATCGAGAGCGCTGGATGAATTTACCCCAATGGAATTGGTGCGGAATATGCGCGTTAACAATGCTTTTGGACAGTATGCACATACCTCATCCTTTACTTCTTCAAATGTATCAAGCCGCTTTTGATTTCGGTGCATACAAGCTTATCGACGGAAAAATCATCGGGGCTTATCACAAGCCATTGGCACAATACATCAAAAAAGAGTTCCATCTGGACTCCTCTGCCATGCGAGATATGACCACAAAAAAACTAAAAGAAATTATCCTGAACAATAACTTTTTCATTGCCTCGGTCACACCTGAGATAAGATCATGCCCCGTACTTCCCGCTAAAAAAAGTGGTCATCTAATTCTTATCTTTGGAATTAAAAATAACTCTTTTATTTTTCACAATTCAACCGGTTTTTTTTCGAACCATACGCAGTGTAACGTCGAAATGCCTTTCGATTTATTCGAAAAGTATTTTTCCGGATCTGGTATTGCGATAAAAAAACCTTGATGCTCCCCATAAAATTTTTCATGGGGAAAATATCCGTCCCTCATCCCAAAAGGAGAATTTGCGATGACACCAAGAGCCACGACTGATTTATGGAAACAGCTTGACCGATACAAAGAAGCGGTATTGAACAAGAAAAATGTCGATACCTTACAGCTATTAAAAAAATCCTTATTGAAAGAACTGTCTCAAATACCTGAATACAATAACCCGGAAACTACGTTCTATTTCTACTGCCAATATACCGATATTGATGTCCGCTATTTTTATTTTGATTTGGAAAAAATTTGCGAACAGCTCCGCCGATACAAAGAGGCTGTATTAAACAATAAAGATTTCAATGAGTTAACCTCGCTAAAAGATTCTTTATCAGAAGAATTATCCCAAATGCCTGGATACAACCATCCAACAGCTGCTCTATATTTTCGCTATCAGTGCCAAGACATCGAAGCTATGTATTCTACCTCTGAGCATCCAGATATTCATTAGCAGTCAAACTATTGCAATTTAAAAAAATGAGCCACTTCTCTAATGAGAGCGGCTCTACCTTTAAAAAAATAAATACTAAAACTATGCCAAAAAAAATAAACCTCGCCGTAATCTTCGGCGGTCCCAGCGGAGAACACGCCGTTTCTCTAAAATCAGCTTCGGAAGTGATGGCTAATTTAGACCAGCAAAAATATGTTGTTTTGCCGATAAAAATTTCCCGCAAGGGCCAGTGGGACAGAAATTTATTGCAAAACAAAATTGATTTGGCCCTCATCATCGGCCACGGCACTTTTATGGAAGACGGGCGCCTGCAAGCCGTGTTGGAGTCCTATAGCATCCCCTACCTGTTTTCCGGGGTCCTCGCCAGCGCCTTGGCGATGAACAAGGCTCTGACCAAAATCATCGCTAGGGATGCCGGCCTCAAAGTGGCCAGGGGTATTGTACTGAAAAAAACAGACCCGCTTGATTATCCAGTCATCATCAAATACCTTGATTTCCCTATCGTCATCAAACCCAATGAACTAGGTAGTTCGGTCGGCACCAATATTGTCAAGAATGAAAAAGATCTTAAGGCTAGTTTGAAAGAAGCGTTCTTGTGGGGTGATGAAGTGCTGTTGGAAGAATTCATCAGCGGACGCGAGCTCACAGTGGCTGTTCTGGGCAGAAAAAACCTAACTGCTCTGCCAGTAGTGGAAATCAAACCGCGCATTTCCCAGTGGTTTGATTATGCGGCCAAATATACCACCGGTGGCAGCGAAGAAATTTGCCCGGCGCAAATTCCGGCTACCCTAGCGAAAAAAGCGCAGGCGCAAGCTACTAGAATATTTGAAGCTCTTGGCTGTCGCGATCTGACCCGCGCCGATTTCATTTGGAATGAAAAAAACAAACAGTTATATTTTCTAGAAATCAACACCATCCCCGGAATGACCAAAACCAGCATCACCCCGCGCGCCGCTCTGGCCGATGGCTTTACCTTCGAAAATTTCCTCAACATTTTAATCACAACTGCCTTGGAAAAAAATTAAGCCTCTTTTTTTAGTTTTTTACATGCTAATCTTTTTGAATTTTATCAATAGATTACCGCTTGATATCTTTAGGCTATTTAATTTATTACTAAGCCAATCCTTTCCAACACATTTTAAATATCATCCGCATAGCTGAGGCGATTGGTTCGGATTCCATGATGATAGCCATTTTATCTTTCACGGAAAATATTGCTACCCTGTTGGCATAAATATTTATTTCTATTTTGAAAGGATATTCCTCTGCGCTGACCAATTTTGTCCTGCGCAATTGATGATTGTCATTTTCCGCAAATTGCATTGCCCCTTGATCATTGGGCATAATTAAAGTTTGTATAATTTTTCTACGTATTCTTCTGCTGATGTAGTGTTCGCATTCTTTCATGCTAAAAAATTTAGTCACCTCTCCTGATCCCCAGCCAAACACTTCGCTCCCCGGATAATGCAACACGTCTTCATAGGCTTTCAAAATTCCTTCTCTGTCTTGATAGAACCACATTTTGGGTTTAGCTTCACTCACATTGTTCATCGACATGAGTTGCGGCATGACTTGCTCCAGCAATTCCTCCTTTCTCCTCATTAAACCCTTCAATTCTTGCGGATCCAATGCGACAAACATTTTTCTTTTACCCTTGGTAGTTATTTTTATATATCCGGCACTTATCATTTCATCCATATTTTCATAAACAGTCGTTCTTTTGATACCAGTCTTCCTCGCGACTTCAATTATAGTCGTTTCCCCCAATTCCAGACAAGCCAAATATATTTTAGCTTGTTTGTCTTCCAACCCTATTTGTTTCAGTGTATTTAGCATAAATTTATCAAATGTCGCTTTTTCCGACGACATATTCATATTAACATACTTCCAAAATTCTGTCAATATTAGCTTATTTTAAGCCAATTACTATTTCTTATTATAAATATAAATCGGATATTTTGACATATCTTGTAAAAAGATTATGATAAGAAGTCAATTCATGAGGAGTTGATGAGTTCGTTAAAAATTCAGGTATTATCCAGGAGGATTCGATATGAAAATAGCCTTAGTTGTACCAAGTGGCCAAAAAAACATGAATGCTATGGGCACTATTGCTCGCCCACCATTGGGAGTATGCTATCTCAAAGCATATCTTCTACAAAATAATTTCTTTGAGGTTAAGATTTTTCATCAAATTGATGAAACCAATGAAGAAATGCTTACAAAGATTATTTCTTTTAATCCTAGTGTCGTGGGATTTTCAACAATGAGTTGTGTTTTCCCTGATGGAATCCATTTAGCCAAATCGTTGAAGATAATAGATCCAAATATATTTACCATTTTTGGCGGTGAACATATCTCAGGGATATTCGTTGATGAAACAAAATATGGCTCATCCATACTTACTGCAACATTAAAGAATTACCCAGAAATTGACTTCGTAATTCCTTTTGAGGGTGAGCTTACTTTTTTGGAACTTCTAGAAACAATCAAAGTAAATGGTACTTTTTCTAACGTTGCTGGAATCGCTTTTTTGAAAAATGAAAAAGTAATCATAACAAAAAGCCGATCAAGAATTTACGATCTTGATGCACTGCCAATCGCAGATCGAAGTGATTTGCCCTACGAAAAGTATCATTCACCGGATGACTCTCCTTATCTGGAATACCTACACACAACTCGCGGTTGCAAATTCAAATGCAAATATTGCGCCACGCCAGTTTCGAGCCCTGGAAAGATAGCAGCTTGTTCAGCTGAAAGAATTTTAGAAGAAATTACGTTTCTCCATCATCAATACAATAGAAAAGATTTTTTCTTTTGTGATGAGCTTTTCACTTTTGATCCTGATCGAGTTAAAATTTTTTGTCGAAGATTAATTGAAACTGGCCTGTCACAAAAAATCCATTGGCGATGTTTTGCGCGAGTAGATGATATTTCCAAAGGAAAAGTAGATCTATCTCTAATGAAAAATGCTGGATGCAATGGACTTTTCTTTGGCATCGAATCCATGAATGCTGAAACTCTGCGAAGACTTGGCAAAGGAACAAATCCCACACAAGTTACAATAGCAATCGAAACGACAGCTAAGGCTGGCATTGATGCTTGGGGATCACTCATGATTGGATATCCATGGGAAACCGAAGAAGCCTTAAAAAAATCTCTTGGAAAATATCTTAATTTGGTTAACCAGGGCTGGATAAAGCATACTTACATTGCTTTCATCACGCCCTTCCCAGGAACAACCTTTTATCAAGATTGTCTTCGGAATAATTGGATAGCCAATCCAAATTTTTTGAAACTGAATTGCAATAAGCCAGTTTTAAAAACGCCCATTAAAGAAAGTGTTTTGATTGAAATATATCAAGACTTTCTTAAAAAAGTTTGATAGAAGCCGATCCAATCTCAACCGAGAGCGGATCGGCTTTCAATAAATAATTTTAAAAAATATGCTTTTAAAAAATATTAACCACGAAAATGAGTTCAATGAAAAAAGAACTCACCTATATATCTCAGCCATGCAAGAAGGCTTCAATGTTAGAAAAAATGAACTAGCGTCTTTTGATATTGATAACAAGCTAAAAAATATTCCTCAAGGCATAGTTGATCTTGGGGCTGGCAATGGATATCTAACAATGTATCTTGCCAAAAAATTTCCTACCTCCACCATTTATGCAACTGATGCCTCTATTACAATGCGTGAGGGTCTGAAGAAAATTAAAAATATTGTTTTGCTAGAAAAACTTGCTTTAGCAAACAATTCCATTGATGCCATTTTTTCACTGGCAGCCTTTCATCACATAACAGATAAAAAACATCTTTTAAAAGAGCTGTATCGAGTTTTAAAACCAGGTGGTTTTTTATTTATAGGCGATGTTAACGACAACACACCAACTCAAGTTTTTTTCGATACCGTTGTTAAAAAATATTGCATAACCAATCATGATTTTGATTTTTTAGATTCAAATTGGACTTCCTATCTAGCCAAAGAAAGTAATTTTATTCTCAAAGAATCAAAAGTCAAAAACACTCCTTGGATTTTTGATAATGAAAAAAATATGATTAATTTTATAAAAAAATTAACTGGACTAGGAATCTCTAACCAGAATTTAAAACAATTTCTTTATAAAAATTTTAAAATCATCAAAAAGAATCAACACCTCTCGCTGTCCTGGCAATTGGGCTATCACATTTTGCAAAAGAAGAAATAAAATTATACAAAGGTTAGTTATTTTTCAAAAACAATAACGAATCTTTCGTAATAATCAGTATCTATAAATTTCACATGCGCTTTAACTTTTTCTGTCTGAGAAACTTTCCCGACCATCTCTTCAATTTCTTTCTTGCTATATGCCTCTATAATTGAACTTTTTTCATTTTCTCGATAGAAAGAAGTTTCTTTTGCGCCAATAAAGTTCTTTCTTTTTTCCAACCTATTATTTAACTCAACTTCGGTAGATGGTCTTAGCTGATCAGATAAGATAAAAAAATTATTTGTACAATTAAGCAATTTTTTTATCAACAAAATGGGATCATGAAAATGATGCAATGCTAAATTACAAACAAGAATATCATAATTTTTAGCCAACCCAAAGGCATCCCTCGCTTCAAAATTGAATGTATAATTTTTTTTAGCCCTATCAATAAAATATGTGTCAATATCAATTCCACTTAAATTCAATCCTAAAAATCTTGCGTTAATTAATTCCAGTAAATAACCGTCTCCGCAGGCCACATCCAACAAACTGCTAGATGTTTTTATGTGAGGAATTAGCGCCTCGATAATTGGTTGATATAACCAGGGCATTTTTCTGATTATTTTTATAAAATCCCTCTTCTCATTTTCTGCCATAATGTGATTATTTTGAATTCTGTGAGTATTATCCATAATTTAAATTTATTTACTTTTTTCTATTCTTCCACCACTCCATCAATCCAACCACATTTATTGAGCCTCTTCCCATAATTTATCCACAATACTCTCCATCATTTCTACTAGATATTTATCTTCAATAACAATGGCTAGCGGCGCCAGTGGTTGCCAAAAAATCACCTTGTTAGCGAACAATTGAAAAGAAGTAGAAAATGGATAAAAACCTTTCATAATCCTAATCTCTCGCAACTCGTCTGCGTCAGTTTTTTGTAATGAATGCGCTTCATCACTCGGTAAAAGCAAGGAGTTGATAAAAATATTTTTCTTCATCCGCTGCTTGATCCACCGCTTCTCATCAGACCAAGACACAAAACCAATGAAATCCTGGGCTGATCCACAAAACCAAATTTTTCTATCCGCTTCTTCTAGAATATTAAAAAAAATTTTCTTGAAATCTTCTTTGCCTTGAAAAACTTTAACTTTCGATGGCATTAATCCCTGTTGATAGTTAGCCAGCAGATCCGGCATCGCCATGGCTAATTCACTTTCCTTGAATTGGTCTTCTTTTTTCTTTTGGCGAAACATATCCAACACTACCGTGGGCGACTCCACCACAAAATTGCGGGCATAGCTTTTTTTAGCGGAAAGCTTGGCCAAGCCTTTGCCTTCCAACTCCTGAATAACCTTATACACATTCGGTCGGGCAATGTGCAAATTCTTGGCAATTTCGGAAATTGTGGATGGTCCCAATTTCAAAGAAACCATATAAGCATTAGCTTCTAGGTCAGACAATCCCAATTCTTTCAAGGGAGTGTATAGTGATTGATAAATGTTTTTAGTTTCTTCCATAGAAAATAGGTGTTTATTGGCTGGATATTTATATTATCTTTTCATCAAAGTGTATACTCATTATATACATTAGATACATTATTGTCAATATTAGTACTTTTTTATTGACAATTATGTATTTTTAATATATAATAGGCTATTAGAGTTAATCAATTAATTAAAATAATCCATGTCTAAACAAGAAACAATAACTCGAGAAAGATTTAATTATCTCAAGAAGTATTATGATAATTCATGGGATGAAAAAAAACACACTCTACATGTTGGCTTATTTAAAAACAATAACGATTCTTTAGAAAAGAGCTATTCTCAAGCCACGCAGTATCTAATAAAGAATATGTCCTCCATAAAACCTATCGATCAAGATTCTAATATCCTAGATATAGGCTGTGGTACTGGCAGAACCCTAATAAGTATTTGCGTAAAATTTGATTGTCAGGGAATTGGAGTTGATCTAAGTGATGAGCAAATAAAAGATGCTGAAATATATTTAAATAAATCTAATATACAGAGAGCTAAGGAAGGTAAGACAAATATTCGAGTAAAATTTATTCGCTCAAGTGGTAGTTCTCTTAATAAAGCTTTCGGTGAAGATTCTCAATTTACTCACATCATAAGCCAAGACGCTCTACTTTTTATTGAAAACAAGCAATCCCTCTTTCAAAACATTTATCGACTCCTGACCCCCGGCGGAGTGTTTGCTGCAGCTGATTTTCTTTCAGAATCTGAGGCCAAAAACAGAACAACAAAGGAAGAAGATTTGATATACAAACTTGTAAATTGGAATAAGGGTTTATCCTTTGAGCAATATAATCAAATTCTAAAAACAGTTGGATTAACTATCTCCCATTCAGAAAGAAGGGATCCAGATATGATTCTAACCTATCAGAAATTGGCTCAAAAAATGAATCAACATCAAAAAAGTAAAGAAAAAACATACCTTGAACTGAAAGAACGTTATGAAAATATCGCTCAATCAACTAAGGATGGTAAGATGGGCTGGGCATTTTTCTTTGCTCAAAAATTACCTAGAAAAACAGCTCTAATTGCAGGCACTAAAGAAAAATCTATTGGTCGATTCTTAGCAGAACATCTGCATAAAAATGGCTGGGAAATTTGGTTATATAGTCGTAAGGCCAAAAAAATTGATAAATCTCTCTGGCATGAACGCAAATGTGATATTTCAGATGAAAAAAGCCTAGCAAAGCTCCTAACTGAAATTAAAAATATCAATTTAGTTATGATGCTAGCTGATGGCGGAGAAAGTCATTTAGTGCTTGAGGAATTATCCGAAGAAAGCATTAAAACATTTATCAATGCCAAGCTTATTGGAAGCCTGCTTTTAACAAAAGCACTTGCCCTAAAATTTCCCAAGCCACAAGAACCTATTCAATTAGCTTGGTGTGGCGGAAAAATATCCCAAAAGCCTAAAGATTTAATTCTCTATGGAATAATTAACTCCAGCCTGGTTTCTTTTATGAATGAGTTAAGGGACCATTACTCAGAGATTTTTGAAGCCTACTATCTACCCACCCCCATAGTCTCTCCCTCCACTATAGGAGATGCGTATATCCAAAAAATGGGGACAGAATTCCAAAAAATATCCCAAAAACCAAAAATTATATCAGATGCGGTAGATAAGATAATCAACAGGAAACTTAATCCTGGAATAGTAGAAATAAAAGCAAGTATTTTATAATTAATAATGATCCTATGATAAATAAATTTAAAAAAGTTGTAATATTGGACACGGTAATATTTTACCCAGAACATGAAATCCTCTTAAAAGAATTGGTCGATAATCCAAAAATTGAAAGAGTACCACTGCAATTTAATCAAGATAATAGAGAATGGGAGCTTCCTAAAGACTATGCTCTTCCTGAAGATGCGAATATTATCATTTGGCCATCTTCTCTCCCTGAAAGTTTCAATGGTATAAGCCCAGCAGTACATGAAAAACTAAAAACAGGGAATTGTTGGACGGAGGCGGGACTGCGAGATGACATCAATGCGCAAAATTTATATAACAGGATTAAGGATGCGGATTGTATAATCACTTGCTGGACTGGCATTCCTGATCTGATTCTAAAAAGAATAAATCCAAGAGCAATAATTACCTGGACACATGAATATGAACATAGACTAAATGTTAAAATGGCAAACGAAAAGGGAATTTATACTGGCTGTGTAGAAGACTATGGGACAGACTCCGTAACAGAATTGGAATTTAGTATGATTATGGAATTGATTAAAAGGAACAAGGAGACGCATAAAAAAGCGGAAACCGATAAAGATATCGCCATTGGTTCATTATTAAGATTGTTTGAATATTACAGAAAAGCCCATATAAATGAAAGGAATACCCGAAAGGGTAAATTCTCACACCAGTTTCATAAGATTGGCAGATCATTAAGTCATTATGGAGATATGAGCGGGAAATATCTAGATGATATCATTCCACCAAAATCTATTGAAGGGAAAAACATCGGAATCTTATCAACCTCTGACAAATTCGATTATATCACAAATATTCTTAGAGATGGATTTAAGGCAAATGTTGCAATTCTACATGATACAAATTCAAATGTTGCTAATTTCTACAAACTCCTAGCTCTAAATGAATTTATTATCTTTGATTCAAACTCCTTGGATATGGCAACTATAAATAAGATTCAGGAAATTAAGAAAGAAAAATGCATCGATATACAAAAATTAAGCCACTATGATGAAAATTTGAAAAACAAAACACTAGGCGTAATAGGCCTTGGTAGAATTGGCGGACGAGTAGCAGAAATAGCAAAAAGCTTTGGCATGAAGATCATGTATACTGGAAATAAAAAAGAAGGCGTTAAATATAAACATGCCGAACTTGATGAATTACTTCAAAAATCAGATATTATTTCTTTAAATGTCAAAGCGCATAGAGCATTAAACATGCTTTCACAAGAAAAACTAAGCTTAATGAAAAAAGGTTCTTATCTTATCAATACAAGCGATGGTAATGCACTAGACCAAGAAGAGCTTACCAGAAAAATGTTAAGTAATGAATTATTTGTCGGTCTTGATGTCTATCAGGGACTCCCAACTACCAAAACGCTTTGCCTAGATAAAAATATTAATGGAAAGATTCAAAAGCAACTTGCGAATCATGTTCTGACATACCGCGCTGGCTGGGCCACACAAGAATCTATTAAAGTTAAAACCTACAAATTATTGGGGCACATGATTGAGGTACTATCAAAATAACAAAAAGCCAGGATATATCACAACTCCTGGCTTTTTTATTTTAATGCAAGCTCGATATATTACACTTCTCCCCAATTATCCCCCACTTTCACATCCACCACCAAAGGAACCTTGAGCGGATAGACCTGTTCCATGGCGGTTTTGATTTTTTGGGCAAATTCGTCCGCCAGTTCTTCCTTCACTTCAAAAATCAGTTCGTCATGGATCTGCAGAATCATCCTGGCGCTGCCTGCGTAGCTCTCCACGAGCTTTTCTGCCGCCAGCATGGCTAACTTCACAATATCAGCCGAAAGCCCCTGGATGGGCATATTAATGGCCATGCGCTCAGCGGCATTTTGCACCTGAAAATTGGGCGAGTTGATTTCGGCAATCTGCCTCCGGCGACCGATTTCGGTTTCCACGTAGAGATTTTTCTTAGCCGCTTCTTTGGTTTTTTGCATATAATTGGCCACCCCGGAAAACTTTTTCATATATTCATCAATAAAAGTCTTAGCCTCCTCGCGATCAATCCCGGCCGAAGCGGAAAAACCAAAGACACTCATCCCATAGATGATGCCGAAATTAAGCGCTTTCGCTTTGCTGCGCAATTTTTCACTCACTTGCGAAATAGGCATCTTGTTGACCAAGGCAGCTGTCGCCCGATGAATGTCTTCTTTTTGAATGAAAGCCTCCATCATGTTCTTGTCTTCGCTCATATGCGCCACCACTCGCAAATCAATTTGCGAATAGTCAGCGGCTACCAAGCGATAGCCCTCCTCCGCTTCAAACGCCACGCGCAAGAGTTGTCCCAAATCCGTGCGGATAGGAATGTTTTGCAAGTTCGGCTCCGAAGAAGACAAGCGTCCCGTGGCCGTCACTGCCTGATTGAAAGTGGTGTGGATGCGCGATTTTTTGTCGACCATGGTCGGCAACGTGTCCAGATAGGTGGTTTTCAATTTGAAAATTTCCCGGTATTCTTCAATTTTCTCCGCAATTTTATATTCTCCTTTCAACTTAATCAGTTCCGCTGAAGCCGTCGAATAGCCGGTTTTCAATTTTTTGACGTTGAGTGTCGGGATGTGTAATTTTTCAAACAAAATTTCCCCCACCTGCTTGGGTGAATTGATATTAAACTCTGTTCCTGCCAGCTCATAGATGTTTTTCTCCAAATTGGCGATACGTGTGGCGATTTTCTCGGAGATGCCGGCAAAAATAATGGTGTTAAGTTTCACGCCCGCCAATTCCATCTCTGCCAAAGTTTTCACCAAAGGCATTTCCAGAGTGTGAAAAACATGGGCTAAATTGCGATCTTG
>JBAZXY010000036.1:0-11509 GCA_041659585.1 Parcubacteria group bacterium
ACAAAATCGACGTCTTGTACCTTATCCCAGATCCATTGTGATTTTTCCTCAATGAATTTGTTAATCACATATACAGGATACCACTTTGGAGCAGTAATGACAAAACAACCATCCGCATGAATAGCCAATCGCACACTTTTGGAATTTTTCACTTTTTTCAGCGTATATTCAATTTCCTTTCCATGAATAGTGATTTTTCTTTTTTTGTTTTCCATTTTATTAATGCCCCTAAGCGTTTTTTATACAACTCCGCCATTCTCAATTATTTCCTTATACACGTAAAAACTTGGACGAGGTTTGCGCTCCAGCGTCTTATAGTCGATTTCAATGAGACCAAATCGAGACCAGAAACCTCTCATTTCCACATGCTCAAAATTGTCTATTAGAGACCAATGGAAATATCCTCGAATATCTAGCCCTTCGGCAATTGCCTTTTGAACATACTCCAAATGTTCTTTTATGAATTCTGGGCGGTATTTATCTTCTGCATCTGCAATTCCATTTTCAGTTATATACATAGGCTTTCCATTTTTTGACGCCTTTTTCAAAACATTATACATTCCTTCAGGGAAAATCTGCCAACCCAAATCACTTTGCCTTTCTATAACTTTTTTATTTTCAAAAAGCCCGAAGAAATTGCCTCCTAGTTTGAAATTGACGTGAAATGGTTGATAATACTGCACACCGTAGAAATCACAGGAATCATTGAATGCCTGAAAGAAACGCCGATTGGCAAAATAATCCATCAGCCTAGCTGCTATAATATTCCACGGTAAATTTTTATAAGCTTTTATATCAAACATGAAGTGAGAACATCCAATCTGAAAATCTGGCGAAACTGACTTTGCAATCTTGTAAACATCTTTTTGGACTTGCATCAGGTTCTTAAAGGCAGTATTGGCAATAATTTTACTTTTTATTCCAGGCGGTTGATTGCCAAACATATAACCCAATGATACTTCTGTGCTCGGTTCGTTCAAAGGCATCCAAAATTTAACAAGATCCTTATACTCATGAAAAACTCGCTCAGCATATCTATGAAAATATTTAACCGTTTCTTTATTTCCCCATGCGCCTATTTCACCGATCCATACTGGATTAGGCCAATGCCAAAGCGTCACAAATGGCTCTATGCCTCGCTCGCGTAACGCTGTTAATACTTTTCTATAATGCTCAATTTCTTCTTCATCAAACTCCCCCTCCTTCGGCTCAATGCGCGACCATTCAATAGAAAATCTGTGTGCATTGTGTCCGCCAGCTTTCGCCAAATCAAAATCTTCTGCATACCGGTTATACTGATCGCAAGCCCTGCCGGAAATATAATTTTCAACATTAAACATCTCGGGAAATTTATCCTGCTGCCACTTCTCCCACTTTTTATCAGCCCCTTTTCCTATTCTATCAGCATTATCCTTTTCCCATTGGATCCAATCATTATTCAATTCACCCTCAACTTGATGAGCGGAAGTCGCTGCGCCCCATAAAAACCCTTCTGGAAATTTACCCATTCTCATTTATTAAAATATTATACCTTCCTTATTATAACTTAAATATTATTTTATAAAAAGTAATCTTATGCCTAGTTATTGCCCAGATGCTTTAGCTCTTTACTTTTTTTGCAACTTGTGCTATAGTTATACATCCAGATCCTTAACAACAACCCCCATCGAGGTGTAACCATGACAACTCATTTATTAGCTGGCACGCTAGTCTTCCTGCTTTTCGCCAATTTTTTTGGCACCCAGGTCAATGGATGGTACTTACTTCTAGGTGCTCTTTGTGGCTTCTTTCCTGACCCACTTAGTTATATCCTAGCAAAAACAGCCCTTCTCAATAAGTGGGCTCACAAACACCGCGATAACTTATCGCATTCCCTTTTCCTGCCGGTTATCGCTTTTATTATCCTTGCCCCGTTCGACGTCCGGCTTGCCAGCATGATAGGCTTAACCCTCCTAACTCATCCTATTATAGATTTAATTGGCATGGGCTGGGGAGTTATGCTTTTCTACCCTTTTAGCGACAAGGTTTACAAACTTTTCTATAACGGAAAGTTTTTGACTGTTTGGTCACTAGAAGAGGTGGATGCTGAAGCGGAAAAATTCGGCAATAACAACTGGATACGAGATATCTATTTTACCGTTTTCACGCTTGATCCGGTAAGTCTATCGGAAAAAGCCTCGCTGCTGATAGTCATTTTCTTAATTGCCTGCCATTGGTAAGGCGATAAGAATGAGCAACAAAAAAACCCGCGGACTCAATTGAGTTTCGCGGGTTTCTTATTTTTCTAAGCTACCGTTAGTTTTTCTCCAAACAATCACATTGCTCCATGTCTAGCATATAGATGCCCCCTTCCAGATTGATAGTGCTTTTTCCATTAGCCGCCAAAGCTTGCGCCACATAACCGCTGCGCGCCCCGCTGCGACAAACCAAAATAACTTTCTTATTCCAATTGATTTCATCAATCCTGGCGCCAATCTCTGAAAGCGGAATCAGCTTAGAATCCTTGATTCTGATTTCATCATATTCATATTGCTCCCGCACATCAATAATCTCCAATCCAGCCTTATCTTCTTCCAACATTTTCTTTAGTTGTGTGCCATTGATATTTTGAATAGACATGTTATTAATAATAAAAAATTATGATTTCAATTTATTATGATATAACTTTACATCACTAACCCATTTTTGTACATCGCGCGCATTATGCCCAGCGCAAGAAGAACCGCATTTCCATACCAGCATTTTCTCCGGCGTATTGAGTCCTTTATTCAGAAGACTTTCCAGTCGATCTCCTACCACCGTAATGGCTTGCTCCGGCGAATCAAAACAGCTATAACCGGAGGCGGTTGGGCGATAGGCTCCCTTATAGCCCCAGTAGTTATAACACTCCTTGCCAGCCCGCTTAGGAGAGTGCACGCCCCAATCACTTTCTTTTTTGGCAATAGCAATTAAATAGGCGGATACTTCTGGATTTCTCCCATTTAAAGCGATCACCATCTTCTCCATAGGAAAGCCCGCGAGCATTTCCAGAAACTTTGGATTAGTCAAAATTTCTTTTTTCTCTAAAATACCCTGCCGGGAAAAGTTATCCTCCATTTCCGCTTTAATGCCTTGTCCAATCTTATGCAACGGATCAATTATTTCAGAAGTCAAAACCACTTGCGCATCCAGCTGCTGAGCGTACGCCTCTCCACGCGGGAAAAAATAAAAAACCAATCCTATGCTGACCAGGAAAATAACGAGCGATAATTTTATGTGACTTCTTTTAATCTTGTCTAATTTTTCATAGCCCCTTTTCAAGCTTGAAAGATGTATCAGAGGATCCATCATAATGTTTATGTGTCGACTTTAGAATTACAGCCCCCTCTCGCCCATAGGCGATTTTAGATGTTCAGATTTTTGAACGACGCTATCTATGATAGCAAAAACGACCAAGGCTGTCAATCGAAAAAAACACGCTATCTAAGCCAAAAAATAGAATTATGGCTTAAATAAGGTGTTTAATGACGTTTGGTTCTAGGAATTTATTTTTTTATAATAAAATTCCACATTTCTCTTCCATCGAGCCACATCAGCTGGATCATGTCCGGCACAACTCCCGCCGCATTTCCAAACAAGCATCCCCTCTGGCGTGTTTATACTTTCTATTTCATTCAATCCCTGGATCCGATTACCCACAACACTCACTGCTTGCGCGGGAGAATCGAAACAGCTATAACCTGATTTTGTTTTATTATACGATCCACGAAACCCCCAGTAGTTAAAACAATCCCTCCCATCTTTCTTAGGAGAAAATTTACCCAGATTACTTTCATGTTTCGCAATAGCCACCAAGTAAGAGGCGGTTTGCGAGTTGCGCGTGGCAATCTCCGACACCATATTTTGCATAGGCTTATCCCCCACCAGTTTCTCAATATTTTTCTTAATGGTAAATTGATCCAGGCTATATTTTCCCACTAGGTTAATTTTATTATTATTATTGTCTCTAGCCTCTGAACGCAAGGCATTATTAGCCATCAACTCCTTCCTGGGAGCAATTTTTAATAATTCCTTTTGTTGGATTTTTCGTACTGGAGTTCCACCCTCCCTAGCTAAGGCTTGCCAATTGCAATATTGATAAAAAACAAAGCAACCCATTAAGCCAACAAGAAGAACAAGACTAGCTAGTCTATCCTTTTTTTGTGTTTTACTGTTGTTTTTTTGTGTTTTTGTTTTCATTTTGTTTTATTTGAAGCAAAAAAACGGGATAATCACCCGTTTTTTATATAAGTTCTTCATTTGTCTGAGTCTATTATAGCATATTTTAACTGCTCTGTCCAGCAGAATTTTTCTTTTCCCTAGTTTTTATTCAATTTATCAAAATATAAAGATACATCACTAATCCATTTGTTAGCAGCAGCCTGACCGCCGGTAACCGCGCAATTAGATCCACATTTCCAAATAACCATTTTGTCCGGCGTATTAAGCTTCTTATTCGACACCAAAAAGTCAATTCGCTTAGCTACGGTATCCACCGCATCCTTAGGACTGTTAAAGCAAGTATGTCCACCGGTTCCCATTTTGTCACGCACACCTCGATAACCCCAATAATTATAACAATCTTGACCATTGAGCACCGGCACCCGACGCCCCCAATTACTTTCCTTTTTAGCAATGGCTACGATGAAAGTTGCTACGATGCGATCGTGCTTGGCTATCTCGGGCACCATCACTTCAATAGGATAGCCCTTTACCATCTCACGCAGTTCATCTTCAAATTCACTGCTCTTTTTTTCCACCGAATCCTGCAACAATTTTGTCACAAAGGAAGCATCAATCTCCTCCGCCCCCCGACTCTTTGAATCTCCATAATCAATAACATTACTGCCACTCTCTTCATTGCCATTGATAGATGTAATTGTTTTTTGATTTTCGATAGCGGTTTCCTTAATAGCAGCTGAAACATTCTGTCCTAGGTAACGATAAACCATAGTCATGGTGAGCATGCCAAAGATAACAGCTCCGACGATAGACAAGTTCCACATCTTTGCCATAGAAACCCCTTGCACGCTCCCGCGCAACCAATCTACCAAATAGTTGTTCCAATTGGCATAACGCCTTTTGATATTGAGATACAGCACGTCCCGCTGACCGATAGAATAGATTTTATTTTTTTCAAATTTTCGAGAAAGAGCACTATCCAAACGATTAGTGACTCTAACAATCTTCTCTCCTTTTTCTAAACGTCTAAATTCAGCCGGTGTAATATATAGATTAGAATCTTCGGTAAAAAAAGACCGAGTAGCTCCTTTGCGGGAGAACCAAAGAGAAGAATTTTTCTGCTGCTTGATAAAACTCACCTGTGGAAGATCAAAGAATGCAACAGAATTGTTATAACGACAAAGGCCATCTAAAGAAATTTTGTTTGTTTTTTTATCACCCATTCGTAAAAATACTAAAAAATTTTATTTGTTGATTTGCTTTGTTTTACTTTTTTTATTATACCTTATTTTTCCTTTTTTGCCTAACAGCTTTTAGATGCTAGATTCCAGCAGCCTGGGTAAAAAATTTCTCCACCGCTGGTCCACCAATAAAACATTTACCGTTAGCAGACAAGAAAGGCACCCCTAGCTGATCTTTCGCAAATCCACACTCCTCAGCCTTATTTAACATGATGTTGCTATTGGCTTTATTGTGCCACACCTCCAGAGAATCGAAATTAACCTTTTCCGCAATATTATTTTTTTTAATAAACGCATCCAAGTCTTGGCAGTGCGGACACTCCTTGCCATAAAAAAGCACGATGTCATTCTTAATCAGGGTGGCCGGTGCATTTTTTTCTTGATAAGAAGCCCAGAACCACAAGCCCGTAGTTAAAGCGATTGTCAGCGCCAGCATTATAATAATATTTTTTTTCATAATTACTTTTTTAGGATTATCTATCTTCTTTTATTATACTATCTTTTTTGGCTTTTGAAAATAATATATCAGCAACCCAACCACAATCATAAGCCCGCTGAATATCTGTCCCAAAGTGAAATATTTCAGGATATAGCCAATATGCTCATCTGGCTGACGAAAAAGCTCGCCCCCCAATCTAACTACCCCATAGCTAATTAAATAAATTGGGGTCAGACGCCCAATAAATCTTGGATTATTCCGAATGGTCCAAAGCAAGATAAAAAGAGCAACGCCTTCCAACAAGGCTTCAATTAACTGAGAAGGAAACCGCAATAAATCAGGCGATGATGGAAAATACATCCCCATCCAACTATCAGTTACGCGCCCATACAGCTCTGCATTAAGAAAGTTACCGATCCGGCCAAAAAAATAACCGGCTGGGATGGCCGGTACTACAAAATCTGCGAAACGCCAAAAATTCAATTTATTTTTTCTGGCAAAAATCCAAGCAGCTACAAAAACTCCAATAAGCCCTCCATGATAACTCATCCCATAAATACCAACAAATTGATTGCTAGAAAAATCGTATGGGGAAACTATTTCCACCAGGTGGTGCCAATAATATAGAGGGTTATACAATAACACATAACCGACTCGCCCTCCCACAAGCGCACCCATGAAGGCTATCAATAAAAAGTCTTCCAGGGTGTTTTTAAATTTTATACCGGAGAGTTGTTTCTTATTTATACTTACGCCATACAAGCTATCCAGTTTTTCCAAGGTAAGATCTTTTTTAATACGATATAACAATAAAAAATAAACGGTTGCTAGCGCCACCAAATACATCAATGAATACCAACCCATGGAAAAAGATCCGACAGTAAAAGCTATCGGATCCAAAGATAAAGGGATGTGCTGATAATAAACTAAGCTACTGTTCATTGATTGAATTCCTGGAGTTGCTGCTTGAATTCCAGCGCATAAATTTCCCATAAAGCGATAAACAAAGAAATTATGATAGGCCCCACGATAAAGCCCACAATACCAAAAAGAGAGATTCCGCCTAACGTAGAAAACAATACCAATAATGGATGAATCTGTGTCCCCTTGCCGACTAATTTCGGCTTGATGAAATTATCCACACTGCCAATCACCAATCCTCCAATTAAAAGAATGGCTATTCCCATATTAACTTTGCCTAACATAATCATAAACATTCCTACTGGAAGCCAAATCAAGGCTGAGCCCACTGAAGGAATCACCGAAGTAAGCATCATAAGAATACCAAAAAATACTGGAGAGGCCACACCAGTAGCCCAGAATAAAATTCCACCCATTACTCCTTGCATAATCGCTATTAACGAAGTCCCTCTTAAGGTAGCCTTGGAAATAGTATTAAACTTTTCCACTAACATTTTTTCATAATTATCCTTCAAAGGCGTGAGTGTCATAATTCGCTTCATTAATTCATCCCCTTCCATAAATAAATAAAATAAAGAGAAGAACATAGCAAACACTACAAACATGAAGTGAGCCACTCCTTGATAAGCCCCTTGAAAAATAATAATTGCATTTTGAGAAATGCTTTTAGCGACATTCACAATGGATTCTTCCGTAACAAGATTATTAATGGCAAAATGATTTATTAATGGCAAAGAGGTTAGCGCATTTCTAATACCATCTACCAAAGTCTTTCCTGGAGCAGTGTCTTTCGAGAAATAAGCTAGCGTATTCTGCGCCTCATTTACCACCAAAGCAGAGACCATCATTAAGGGAATCAAAATAATGAGGGCGATCGATAGGCAGGTCAGTGATGAACTAATAATCCTACTCCCTTTCGTTACACGCAAAAACCAACGGTATACCGGACCAAATAGACTAGCCAGAATAACTGCCATCACAAAAGGAATAACAAAGGGCTTGATCAGAAAAAAGACTAGGCCGCTTATGCCAGCCAGAATAGCGAAGAAAAAATAAACATTATAATTTTTTAGTTCCATCATACTATTTTTACTATTATTTTCTTAATTATAACACCTTCCTAGTGAAAATAAAAGGCCCCGTTTGTCACGAGACCTCGGCAGAACATTCACCTGCTTAGTTGATGATAATTACTGGAGATATATTACCATCGTTATTATCGGCAATGGTGTTGTTAGCATTCAGGGTCAGATATCGATTCCAAGCAGCTACAGGAGCATTGCCAACAAATCTCTGCACCCGAGCCACGCCATATCTCTTGTTACCGATTATTTTTGTCTTAGCAATGTCGATTCTTCCCACTCCTCCTTTGAAAGAAATTTCCACTCCCTCTCGCTGATTGTTGCGAATAGAGTTGCTCTTGGTCCAAATTTCTGAACCATCAACACGGAGCTTCATACCGCTTTTATCATTATCATTAATCTTGTTATCCGCTATCCAAGCTATGCTACCCCCTTCAATATCAACGCCATCCCCATCATTGTTATGGATTTCATTTTCTGTGAGGGAAAGCCTTCTCTTTTGCGCATAAACTCCTGTGCCATCATTATCCGTAATTTTACTATTGGAGACAGAAACCATTCTTGATTTTTTCACCCCATCTTTTTCTATAAACACTCCGTTACGGCTATTATTCTTAATCAGGCATTTCGAAATAGAAGCCTTGGCATCATTTTTCACTCTTACTCCATAGCGACCATCTTTAACAGTGACTTTGTTCAACACCGTGTCATCCGCCATAGTCACCACAGCCTCATCAGAGTCACCAGCTTTGATAACAACTCCAGTCATGCTTTCCCCATAGATTTCCACCCCTTCTTTCAAATCTACATTCTCAGCATAAGTACCTTTAGCAATATGGATTTCGGCGTTTTTAGAAGCTCCTTCCATGGCCTTTTTAATTGTTTTATAAGGGTGTTCGCTAGAGCCATCTTGCACACCCGAAGCATCATCATCCACATAAATTTTTGTCGTGTGACTAGAAAACACCCAACTCGGCACCACGATGACTAGCATAGCTGCCACAAAAATCAGATCTTTGATTTGCTTGCTTTTAACTCCAAATTGGCTTAACTTAGGCATTTTATTCTTACTCCAATTATATTTGTTGTTCACAAATACACTTGAAAACTACTTAATTTTTTAGTATATTAGTCTATTTTATTTGCCTATTTTTGTCAAGGAGCCTGTCCAAGCCCAAGCCAAGCGTCATCGGATCACATTTGCTATCAAAATAACTAAATCTACACCCCAATCTCGGAGTACTGGACCACAAAGCTTGCTTTTTATGCGCTTTTACTATTATACTTATATCCATAGCTGTTTAACAATTCTGTTCACCCCTCAACCCCCGCCTACCCCAAGGAGATTCTCATGCAAAAAAGCTATCCAACCGTTTTAACTCAAATCCTGCCCCTACTCCACCAAGGAAAAGTCAGAGATAACTTAGGCATTCCTGGTGTTGACGACCAAATGCTTATGATCGCCACCGATCGCATCTCCGCTTATGATGTGGTTATGAAGGATCCTATTCCGGGCAAAGGGGCTATTCTAACCCAGCTTTCCTTGTTTTGGTTTGACTTGCTGTCTGACGTCAAAAATCATCTGATTACGGCTGACGTCGCCCAGTATCCAGCAGCTTGCCATCCCTATGCCGAACAGTTGCGTGGTCGTTCGATGCTGGTGCGTAAAATGCAGCCACTGCCGGTGGAATGCATTGTCCGGGGATACATTTCTGGATCATTATGGGATGCTTATTGCGAAGCGCCCATCGCAAAAGACATTCAAGGATCCTTTAAAATCGTTCTCGGACACAGACTGCCCTTGGATTTGCAAGAATCAGAAAAACTTCCGAATCCTATTTTTACGCCATCCACCAAGGCTGCTCCGGGGATGCATGACGAAAACATCACCTTCGCTCAAATGACTAAGCTCCTGGACGATTGGCTGCGAAAGAGCGACATTCGTGCCAAATTTTGTGATGATTCCACTGCTCCACTGCTGGCTATCAAACTAGAAAGGCTTATCCTGCAATGCTACCAAAAAGCTGCTGATTATGCTTTTACAAAAAATATCATCATTGCCGATACTAAATTTGAGGTTGCCATAGATGAATATGGCAGCCTGGTTATGATTGACGAGATCCTCACTCCTGACTCATCCCGCTTTTGGCCGCTGGACACCTATGAACCAGGCAGGAGCCAGGAAAGCTATGACAAGCAATTCCTGCGGGATTATCTGAAGGGACTGATCAAGGCCGGCGCCTGGAGCAAAGATGCTTCTGCGCCGAAACTGCCTCCGGAAATTATCGAAAAAACCCGCCAACGTTATGAGGAAGCGTTGCGGCGACTTACAAGCTAAATAGCTTGTTATCACATGCCCCAAGGACAGTACACGCTTAGCGTGTACTGTCCTTTTTTAAATCATCCCCTGATTTTATTTCCTAGCGCCATGCAAATAATCCAATTGCACTAATATTGACTTTATTTGGCTCTTGCTATATAAATAAATATTGGTGTCCTATTGGCATCCAACAATTTTCTTTAAAAATCACCTAACTGCTTCGGCACAAAAATCATTCAAGGAGAGAAAAATGATTCGAACGATTCTATTAATGGCTTTTTTTGGCATCTTGTCAGCTGTCACTAGCCCTGCTACCGCTCAAACTGAAACAGATTGGCGACTTATTATTCAAGATGATGGACCTGTATTGATGAAAGAAGCTCTTATGACAAAAGTCACCAATGAGGCGGCTCTCTTGGGAGCAGAAAAAGTTTTCGCAGCTTGCGAAAACGAAGATGGAATTCTCCCGCTCGATATAAGCTACGTAAAAACGCGTATGGCTCACCTGTTCAAAAGTGAGAATACTTTCACCACGACCAAATGGCTGGCTTGTGATAAATTGGAAAATTTTGTTGAACTTAAACATGGCACAACAATCCACATCAAGCCTGACTTCAACCCTGCGTTAATCTTGTGGCTAATCTCTTTTTTCTGCTTTATTATCCTTTCTGTCAAGATACAATTAAGCCCTACGCTACCAGAAACAATCCCATTAGAGATAAAAATCTATCACGGCATATTCATTCTTACATGGATTTTGTTTATAATTTATATGGATAACACTATCCTTATCGGTCTGCCTACATTACTCTTGATTCTATTTTTAACTACTAAAGATAATGTGACGAATAAAAATTCTTTCCTACTTGCTCTGATAGCCATGTCGGCTTCACTGCTCCTTGTGACCTAACTGCTCGACCCGCTCCACACTTCTCATAGTGCGCGAGCGGTTTTTTTATTATAAGCTTTCCAAAATAAAAGCGGGCGTGATCCCAAAGGACCCGCCCGCTTCACATAGATTCCTGCATGGTTATTCTCGACGCATACCTAGTTTGTCTAGAAAAAATGCCATCGGACAATAGCCGGTAAGAGAAAAATTTATCAACATCGCACTGACAAACAGCGTGAAATATAGCCAGCGTTGATCCAGTAGCAAGGCTAGGATAACTGAAATGAGAATAAATATTCCACCGATCAAATACGTGGCGCGCACGATATGCCAATGATCCACCGGCAAACGATAATATTTTGTATTTTCTTCTTTCATAATTGTTTTTGCCAATAATTATGTTTTTATTATAGCATG
>JBAZXY010000037.1:0-11319 GCA_041659585.1 Parcubacteria group bacterium
AGCTTTGGCCAGGATTCTGGCGATAGAAGTCTTGCCTGTCCCTCGGGAACCGGTAAAGAGATAGGCCTGGGCTACGTGATTGTTTTTGATAGCATTGGAAAGAGTCTGGACAATATGTTTTTGTCCAATGACGGTAGAGAAATTTTTTGGGCGATATTTTCTATATAAAGTAGCTGACATAACGAATAATAACGAATAAAAGATCCTTAGAAGCTAATTATAACATAGCGCAGAGAAAAAGAAAAAGCACCTTGAATATAGGCGCTTGATGTGGGAAATTATTTTTTAAAAACGATGAATTTGTATCCCACAAAATTCCAAGCTAATCCAATGATGCTGCCGGCAATAGCTCCAAGTAATCCAGCTTGATCAGTGCTAATGGCAGTGGAAGCATTGACGAATGTGAAAGTGATGGAGGCGGCTAGAACATTAATAATAAAGCCAACGAGGCTGACGATAAAAAATTGCACGAAATTAGACTTTTCATCTCTGGTTCCTTCTTTTTGAAAGGTCCAATATTTATTCCAATAGTAGCTATTGATGTTGGCAATAACGAAAGAAATGGCTTTGTAGATGGAATAGAATGTGATGAAAGGGAGGATGCTCAAAATAACGCTTTCGGAGTCGATGTGCAGTTGGCTTCTAAATAGCCAGGTGAGAATAGTTAGGATGCCTAAATCCACTAGGGCATTGAGAATGCCTGTGACACCAAATTTGGCGATTTGCCAAATAATGGCAATTTTCTTGCTAAGGATATTAGCTACTAATAGTCCGGCTGGCGTGCCGATAATAAAAAAGGGAATAATTGCTAGATATATTTTGGTAAAGAGTTCTGGCTTGGCGGCATTGAGGACCGGCAAAAACAAAAGGCCGATTAATAAACCAGCCAAAGTTCCCAGGGTTAAATCTTTTTTTGTTAGCAGAGCTTCTTTTAAATGCATGTTTTGTCTAGTCATTTAGGGGTTTATTGAGTTCCTTGCGTAGCTCTTCAATGTCGGGAGTCCATTCGTCGATAATAGAGAAGTCAGTGCTTTTTTTGGTTGGTTGTGCAGTTGATGCAGTCTCTTCCTTGGCGGCTTCTTGCGGAGCAATATGGGTTGGTTTTTCCTCGCTGACCATATCGTCAATATCGAAGCTTTTTTTCATATTACTAAAATTGTTCATTGCACTGCTTTTTTGGATGACATTTTCTATGGAGGCCCAATCCGAGTCAATGTCGCGTGGAGTCACTAGGGTCACTTCATCACCTGGTTCCACTTTGAAGTAGGTGATGGAAGCTAGTAGTACTCGAAAAGGTTTTCCTTCAGCTGTAATAAAATAATTTCCATCAGCATCTTGATTGATGATTCCAATTAGGCGTCTTCTCTCAATCGGCCCAATCTGTTTGTAAACAAATGATCCTTCGGAAGTGATGGTGAGTTTTAACATATCACCTTCGACTAATTTTGACTTGGAAGCATAGTTGGCTGGAATAGGGTATTGCTTGCCATCAGAGCCGAACATAATTTGACCATCAAAGGTCCCTTCGATAATTCTCCCGTCGCTCTCATCCTCAACCTTCTTTCTTCGCCCAACCTTCTTTTTCCCCTCCAATTGCAAAAGCATCGCCTTGGCAGACTGAAGGCTTTTTTCTGAGCTATAAATCATCTCGCGTAGGGCTTGAATTTTATCGGAAGTATTTTCTAAATTTTCGTCCATTTTGTTTTCTCTTCTTCGCCTTTTTCAGCAAAGAATTTTGTTTTTATTTTTATACTATAATTATACAATTAGATGGAATTCTTAGCAAGAGCAGGGTGTGGATAACTCAACAGAAAAAAGGAAATAAAAAAATCCCAAGATATGGTATAATAAAAATATGAAAAATAAAATTATCTTTGTAATAATGTTGATCTGGGGGATTTGCTTCTATGGCAATGCTACTCAGGCTTATCAGACGCAAATTGTTTTAGGTGCAAAGAGCGTCCAAGTTGATAGTCCGGAAACAACCAATACTTTTTATGGTGAGCTGGTTGGTCAAGAAAATATTTTTAGCGTTACTGGTCAGAAAGATTTTGCACTGTATGTCAATATATTGACCCCGGATACTTTTGGCTCGCGGAAGGATTTTTTAATTGAAATTAGTCAAGATGGAAAGGTATTAGCTTCTTTGGATGGCGTTAATTTTCAATGGAAAAACTTTTATGAATCTTTTGCCGGGGATAATTATTGGAAAGGGCCGGATTATAATTCTCCAGTTAGCGCCGGTACATATAGGATAAGAGTTACTAATCCGGGGAATGCAGGGAAGTACGCCCTGGTTATCGGAAAAACACCCTCTGCCTCAATGGATGTGACATTGCGATCTATTCTTTTGATTCCTCAAATCAAAACCTATTTTTTTGGTGAATCACTTTTCTCCGCTTATTGCAATCAAATAACCATCCTTGCGATGATTGGCCTAATGAGTCTTATTGGGATGGGGGTAATATTAATCATGCTGTATTATCATAAAAAGGAGTCTTCGTAAGTATGTCATTCATAAGATATAAGTAGGTAAAGGCGTTTGAATTCCATTAGTCGATGGGATTTTTTTTATGGGGAGCTGGCCTGTGGATAACTCGGCTTTGACATTGTGGAGAAGTGGAGTAGAATAGGGGATAGGTAGATAAAAGTGGGGGAAAGTGGTAGATTAACAAAAAAGCAATCCCTCCTATTTTGCGCTTATGTTTATTGGTGAATATTCACATTCTATTGATGAAAAGAAGAGATTGGCAGTTCCCAGTAAATTTCGTGCTGAGTTGAAAAGCAAGGTGGTAGTGACGCGCGGCTTGGATAAATGCCTCTTTGTTTATCCGATGAAAGCCTGGGAGGAATTGGCTGGAAAATTAGGTGCTTTGCCAGTAGGGGAAGCTAGTACGCGAAGTTTCACGCGCTTGATGTTAGCGGGAGCGACCGACGTGGATGTGGACAAGCAGGGTCGGATTTTGATTCCAGATTATTTGAAGGATTATGCCGACCTCAAAAGAAATATTGTGATCGCTGGATTATATAATCGTTTAGAGATTTGGGATGAAAAGAAGTGGGAGATGTATAAGTTAGGTGCGGAAAAAAATTCCGATGAAATTGCAGAACAGTTAGGTAAGTTAGGGGTTTATTAAATTGAAAGTGCTAAGATGATTATACATAAATCAGTTTTACTGGAAGAGTCAATAGCGGGTTTGAATATACAAGAGGGTTCTATTGTTGTGGACGCCACTCTGGGGGGAGGCGTACACAGCAATAGGATTCTGTCACTAGTTGGTGTTACGGGAAAGTTAATCGTTATTGATCAGGACGTGAGGGCGATTGAGGATTTCAAAAAACAATTAACAGAAAAAGAGAATCGGGTATATTTGGTGCAAGATAATTTTTCCCATTTGAAAAATATTTTGCAAGAATTAAAAATTGAGGCGGTAGACGCTATTCTGGCTGATTTGGGATATTCCTCCATTCAATTGGAGGACGAAGAGATGGGAATGAGTTTTTTGTTGGATGCGCCGCTGGATATGCGCTTAGATCGCGAGGGAAAAATAACCGCTAGGGATATTGTGAATAATTATTCGCAAGGAGAAATTGGACGAATTTTGAAGGATTATGGAGAGGAGCGCTTTGCCAGTATGATTGCCAAGAAGATTGCTGATAGGCGAAAAGTGAAGCCAATAGAGACCACCGGAGAATTGGTGGAGATTGTTAAAACCGCTATGCCAGAAAGATATCAACATGGCAAATTGCATCCGGCCACTAAAACATTTCAGGCTTTACGCATTGAAACTAATCGGGAGCTGTCGGTATTGGAAGAATTTATTCCGCAAGCGATAGAATTACTGCAAACCGGAGGAAGATTAGCTGTTATTTCCTTCCATTCATTAGAAGATAGAATAGTTAAAAATATACTGAGAAAAAATGCTAGGGGATGCATTTGTCCGGCTGATTTTCCCATTTGCCAGTGTGGTGAAATGGCGAAAGTGAAAATAATTACTAAGAAACCGATTATTCCAGGTGAGATTGAAACGCAAACAAATTCAAGGGCGCGCAGTGCCAAGCTTCGCATTTGTGAGAAGCTGTAATAGACCTCTCGCATAATAACTCACTACTGCAATTTCCATATTTTGGTCAAATTTTCCAAAAATTTTCTTGGCTTTAGCTACCGCTAAACCGCAAAAATTATTTGAAAAATTATGCCGCAAAATCTGAAAATTTCGTTACGTAATTTATTACGCAAGAGGTCTAAGGCAAAAAACAAAATAAGAAAAATAAATAAACAATTTAGTTTCAGGGGGGCTGAAAATAAATGTCACGAATTTTGGTTTTAAACAAATCAATTGCAAGTCCGAGAAAAGTTCGGATGCAAAAAGACACTGGTTCGCATGGTGACGGTTTTTTGTCTACCAAAAATGCTTTCAGTGCTGGTCGAGTGGAGTTAAATTGGATGGCTCTGGTGCTTACAGTTATTATCGGTATCTTTTTTTGCGGAGCTTTTTATCTATATCAAGTAAATAATATCGCCACTAAGGGTTATGAAATTCGGGATTTAGAAAACAGAATTCAGGATTTGGATAAAGAGAGTAAGAAGATGGAAATTAGAGAAGTGGAATTGAAATCCATGTATAATATTGAAAAAGCTTCCCAAGAGTTGAATTTGGTGAATTCCGGAGAGGTTTCTTATATAGAAATAAACGGACCCGTAGCAATGAAGTAAAAAAATTAAAATGGCGGTGGATAAGAAAAATTTTGAAGACAGTCTGAACTGGAGGATTTATGCGCTAGTTTTTTTATTTTTTGCCATGAGTTTGATTATTATTTCCCGCTTCTATTCTTTGCAGGTGGTGCAACATGTGCAATATCAAGCCTTGGCTGAAGGGCAGCATTCTATTTTTAGAAGTCTAGTGCCCAAGCGTGGGGAGATTTTTATGAAAGATCGCTCCGAACGCTATCCATTGGCTGTTAATCGGGAAACGAAAATGGCCTATGCAGTGCCGAAAGAAATTGAAAATTCATCCGAAGCGGCTTTCGCCGTGGCTTCAGTATTGCAGCTGGATGTGAATGATTTGCAGACAAAATTTAGCAAAGCTGGTGATATGTATGAATCTCTGAAGCATCGCTTAAGTGATGAAGAGATCGAAAAACTAACCGCCTTGAAATTAAGAGGCATCCACCTTTCTGACGAAAATTATCGCTATTATCCATCTTCAGAGCTAGCGGCTAATGTGGTGGGATTTGTGGGTTGGAAGGGTGATAATTTAGGTGGCCGTTATGGCTTTGAGGCTTTTAAGGATGAAGCCCTGCAGGGAACAGAAGGATCTCTCTTTCATGAGAGGGATGCCTCTGGCGGTTGGGTGGGAGGAAAAGAGCGAGAAATTACACAAGCCAAGGATGGTGATTCTTTTGTTCTAACGCTAGATCATATCGTGCAATATCAGGCGGAGAAGATTATTAAAAATGCGATAGGGAAATATGAGTGCGACAGTGGTAGTATTATCGTTATGGAACCTAATAGTGGAAAAATATTAGCCATGGCTAATTTCCCCACTTTTAATCCAAATGAATATGCTCGCGTAGAGAGTATCAGCGCCTTCCGAAATACAACTGTGAGCAGCGCCTATGAATCTGGCAGTGTGTTTAAAACATTTACCATCGCGTCCGGACTGGATAGTGGAAAAATTACCCCCGACACTACCTATACTGATACCGGCTCAGTGTCTGAAGCAGGCTACACCATTAAAAATTCTGACCTAAAAGCCAATGGTGTGCAAACCATGACACAGGTTATGGAAAAATCTTTAAACACCGGTGTTATTTATGTGGAAAAGTTATTGGGCAATAAAGATTTTGCAGAATATATGAGGCGGTTTGGTTTTGGGGAATTAACAGGAATAGACTTGATAGGTGAGGCAAGGGGTAATATCACTAATTTAAACAATTTAAGAAGTAATATTCAGTTTTTCACCGCTTCCTTTGGACAGGGAATAACAGTTACGCCTATCCAATTGGCTAGTGCTTATAGTGCTATTGCCAATGGGGGCACCTTGATGAAACCGCAAATAATTGATAGAATATTATATGCTGATGGACGGGATGAAATCATTGAACCCCAAGAGATTCGCAAGGTTATTTCTCAAAAAGCAGCTATGGAAACGGGGAAGATTTTGCAAAGCGTGGTGGATAATGGTCATGGGAAAAAAGCAGGTGTGCCGGGATATCTAGTGGGGGGAAAAACCGGGACGGCTCAGATAGTGGATTCTCAAACTGGGAGTTATGCGGAAGGAAAGTCAGTTGGTTCTTTTGCTGGATTTGCTCCCATAAACGATCCTAAGTTCACTATTGTAATTGAATTGGACAATCCCAAAAATGTAGAATGGGCAGAATCTAGTGCCGCCCCTGCTTTTGGAGAAATGATGAAATTTCTATTGGGTTATTATAATATTGAGCCGACGCAGCAGTATGCTCAAGCTGATTTGGATAAGTTTAATGCTGACCATACTATCCTGCAATTTTCTGCGGATGCTCAAGCGGAAGTGGATGAAACAAATAACACGTCAGTGGTTCCAGAGCAAAACGCTATAATTAAAACAGATAGTAAGCAACCAAAAAAATGATATCTAATAAATCAAGAAAAATTGTATTGTTGGAAAGGATTCTTCGCAGGATGGCTGTTTTGGTATTAAAAAAATATAACCCTAAAATAATCAGTGTGACTGGTTCTGTCGGAAAAACTTCCACTAAAGAGGCAATTTATGTGGTCATGGCGAGTAAATTTCGAGTGAGGAAGACAGAAAAAAATTATAATAATGAAATTGGTTTGCCGTTAACCATTATTGGAGTGGAGAGTGGCGAAAACTCCATTCTTCGCTGGGGGTTAGTGTTGTTGAAATGGTTGTGGATTATGCTGGCTCCAATCGAATATCCGGAAATATTAGTTTTGGAAATGGGAGCTGATAAGCCTGGTGATATCAAATATCTGACTAGTTTTGTAGCTTCTAATGCCGGCGTAATTACTGACTTCTCCTCCAGTCATATTGAATTTTTTAAAACTATTGAGGGTGTAGCCAAGGAAAAGAGCATTCTGGTGAAAAAATTAAGTGCTGGCGGATTGGCGGTGCTCAATGTGGATAATCCATATGTGGCAAAATTGGAACAGCAATTGAAATGCAATGTGGTGACTTTCGGTTTTGCGCCAGAGGCGCAAATGCGAGCTACTGATTTTAGTTTTAGCTATGTGGGAGTGCGGCAGGACTTAAGGGGTTTGAGTTTTAAATTAAATTATAAGGGCACTACTCTTCCGGTGCGATTAAATAATGTTTTGGCCAAGCATCAAATATATTCTGCCTTAGCAGCGGTCGCTATCGGCACAGGATTTGGTATTAATTTAGTCGAGGCTGGTGCTGCGCTAGAAAACTTTTCTCTACCGGGTGGTCGGATGAATCTAGTTCTGGGTATGAATAAATCCTATATCATTGACGATACGTATAATGCTTCTCCAGTTTCCGTCGCAGCTGCGCTAGGTGCGTTGAATGAAGTAGCTGCTTCGAGCAAGCAGATGTCTAGAAAGTTGGTTGTTCTGGGGGATATGCTGGAGCTGGGGAATGAAGAAACAGATCGGCATCGTGAGGTAGGTAGAAAGATTATGGAAATCGGCGTGGAATTTTTTGTGGCAGTAGGAGATCGAATGCACCTGGCAGGAGAAGAGATTATTCGCCATGGCTTTCCCAAGGAAAAAGTTTTTTATTGCGCTAGTCCTATGGAGGCTGGTAAAAAAATGAAAGAATTGATAGCAGAAGGAGATTATATTTTAGTAAAAGGTTCCCAAGGGATGCGTATGGAGAAGGTTATCGAGGAGATTATGCAAAATCCACAAGAAGAGATGAAAGTGTTGTGTCGTCAAAATAAGCATTGGAAGGAGATAACTTGGAGAAAGGTATGATATAATTAGTTTAGGAATTGTGTGAGCAGTGCTGGTTTTTTCTAACTAGCTTGGCAGGACTTGATATTTTACAGGTTTATTGCTATAGTTATATTTATTATGCTGATAGCATTCCTACCTGTCGGTAGACAGGCGGTTTGGCTTATTTTGGTGAAAGTCAAGATATCTGTTGGCAGTGAATAAATAGCATTTTAAAATTAGATGGCCTCATCGTCTAACGGTTAGGACGCCAGGTTCTCATCCTGGTAATAGGAGTTCGATTCTCCTTGAGGCTACAAATTAAAATTCGTAAGATTAAAATTTCGTGGATGCTAAAAAGACTTTAGCTGAATTTAAGAAAAAAGTTGATCCGCAATTGGATATTTATTTTTCTCGAATGATTGCTGAGAATGAGAAAAAAGATAAAAATATCGGAGATGCTATCAGATGTGCGCGTGATATTACTATGTCCGGAGGGAAAAGAGCTCGAGCGGCTTTTATGTATTTTGGTTATGTTGCAGCTGGGGGGTCGGATTTGTCAGAGATGCTAAAAACATCTATCAGTATCGAATTAATCCATTCTTTTCTTTTGATTCATGACGACATCATTGATCAGGATGAGTTGCGTCACGGAGTAAAAACAATCCATACTGTTTATGAAGAATTTGCTAAGCAGCATTTTAAGAATAAAGATGCTGCTCATTTTGGCAATTCAATGGCTATTATTATTGGGGATATGATAAATTCTTTTGGCGGGCAAGTGCTTTTTGAATCAAAATTTAGTCCAGCGCTTGTCATTAAGGCCTTGCATGAGATGCAAAAAATAATTTCCTCTACGATTATTGGACAAGCTGAGGATATTTATATTGAAAATAGGGGATATGCCAGTGAAAAAGAAATCTTGCAAATGTATGAAAATAAGACGGCTAAATATACATTGGAGGGCCCATTGCATTTGGGGGCTATTTTGGCTGGTGCGGATGAGAACATTTTGAAAGCCCTAAGTGCTTATTCCATTCCGGCTGGCATAGCTTTTCAAATCCAAGATGATATTTTGGGTGTTTTTGGGCAGGTAAAGAAAACCGGCAAGCCTGTTGGATCGGATGTTAGGCAAGGTAAGCAAACGCTGCTTGTGGCAAAAGCCTTGGAGAAAGCAGGCGCAAAGGATAAATTAACTCTGCAAAAATGCCTAGGAAAAATGGACTTAACAGAAGCAGAGCTGGATGAATTTAGGGCTATAATAAAAAGTACCGGCTCATTGGCATATGCTGAAAATCTGGCGACGGAGCTCATTGCAGCAGCTAAGCATGAAATAACGGGGGCTAATATTGATAATGTAGCGAAAGAGTTTCTTTTCGGCATCGCTGATTATATGTTAAATAGGGAGGTGTAAACAGTTGAATAGATAATAATTAGAATTAAGAGGGTGCTTAGTTTAAAAAATTAAAATTTATATATGATTGAAAAAGAAGTGTATAATATGCCAAATCACCTAGCTATCATCCCAGATGGTAATCGGCGCTGGGCAAAGGAGCGCGGATTGCAGCCATGGGATGGGCACGAATCTGGTGCTGAAAATATGGAAGAACTTATTCGCTATGCTTTGAAAAAGGGCATTCATTGTTTAACTTTTTGGGGGTCGTCAGTAGATAATCTAAAAAAGCGTCCCATGCAAGAAAAAAAAGCTTTATTGGATATTTATAAGAAATATTTCACTAAAATGCTTACTAATCCAGATATCGATGAGCAGGAAGCTAGAATAAATTTTATTGGTAAATGGGAAGAGCAGTTTCCGGATTCGCTGAAGAATATTTTATATGCTATTATAGAGAAAACGAAGAAGTATGAGAAAAGGATGTTGAATTTTATGCTGGCTTATAATGGAGATGATGACATGCTTCAAGCGGTGCAAAAAATTCAGGATAGGTGCGAGGTAGGCATGGAGGTAACAGCTGGAATTTTGAAACAAAATTTGATGACAGCTAATCTCCCGGCAGTAGACTATTTGGTGCGAACCGGAGGAGACGCTCATCTGAGTGCTGGATTTATGATGTGGGACGTAGCTAATGCTCAATTGTATTTTGCACAGGAGAAATTTCCCGATTTCAATGAAGAAAAACTAGAACAAGCCTTGATGGAGTATGCTACAAGGCAAAGAAGATTTGGAAAATAAAATATAAAATTTCAGCCATAGAACTGGTATCTGCGCTATAAATAAGATTGTAGCGAAACAGATTATCTGGTCTCTACGGCGGAAAAAAAAATATGAAAAAAAAGAGGATTCTTTTTATAATACTCGCATTATCTATGATGTTTTTTTCATCCTCGAAAGCGCAGGAATTTGCAGTGAAAAAAAAAGCAGTTTATTTCTATTCAGAAACATGTGCTCATTGTGAAAAAGTAGACAAATATTTTCAGGAAGAAGATATTTATAATACGTATGATATTGAAAAAATAGAGGCTTCTGGTCCCTATAATATGGCTTATTTCAATAAATTTCTAGATGCTTTCAATGTACCTGCGGATAAGCGTGGTTTTCCCGCTATTTTTTTCCAGGATAAGATGATTTTAGGGGATGAGCCAATTATTAATAGCTTTGTGAATGAAATTGAAAAAGTAGCGGCTACAGAAGCCCCTACTCCAGAAAAAATCAGTGAAATGCTAAATATAGAACAAAATAATAAGCATATCGTAGCAGATGTTTCGCTAATAGTTTTAATTTGGGCAGCTTTGGTGGATGCGATTAATCCTTGTGCTTTTGCGGTGCTTATTCTTCTGGTGGCGACGGTTATTTCCGCCAAGGGTAGGAAAGGTGGGTTATATTCAGGCCTATTGTTTTCAATAGCTATCTTCATTTCCTATTTTATGATGGGACTAGGTCTATATAAGGCAATTGGATTTTTTAATTTACCTAAGATATTTTCTATCATAATTGGGGGCGTGGCGATTATTGTTGGAATTGCTAATCTAAAAGATTTCTTTTGGTATGGTAAAGGTTTTGTGATGGAAGTGCCTTTCAGTTGGCGACCGAAAATGCAAGCAATCATCCGTAACGTCACCAGTCCATTGGGTGCATTGGGCGCTGGTTTTCTGGTGAGTCTATTTCTCTTGCCTTGCACAAGCGGTCCTTATATTGTTATTTTGGGTCTTCTGGCACAAAAGGAAAATTTAATGCATACGATCTGGATGTTGTTTATTTATAACTTGATTTTTGTGCTGCCAATGGTTATAATTACCATTAGCATGTATTTAGGAATTAGGGCGAAAGGATTGGAGAATTGGCGGCAAAAAAATATTCGCCTCCTGCATCTGATAGCAGGTGCAATAATGTTGTTCATCGGGATGTATTTGATATATACATGGGTCTAGTTAATTTTTTAAAATAAAATAATATGGCACAT
>JBAZXY010000038.1:0-11154 GCA_041659585.1 Parcubacteria group bacterium
CGATTTTCCACTTCAATGTCCAAAAGCAATTCCCAGCTGCCCATACCTTTGACGTAGTTGATGATGTTGGGATGGAGGCAGCAAAACTTGTAGAGTTCCGCAATGCGATCTTGATCAAATTGGGTGATTTTGAAACAACAGCGATAGAGTAAGAGTCCGATTTTTTGATAATCCAGAGTGAAAGTGATTTTGGTGATGACGCCACTTTGCTCCAGTTTATTATAATGTTTGTGCACGAGGCCGGTGCCGACACCGAGAACTTTAGCAATTTTGGTGAATTCCATGCGCCCGTCGATTAGCAAAAGAGATATGATTTGGCGGTCAATTTCCGTCAGCTTGATTTTTTCTGTGGTGCCGCCGGATAGGGCGAATTTTTGAAAAGCATTTTCCTGGCCGACCAGATAGGTGCGGGGAAATTTCACAAACCCGAGGCCGATGAAAATGTCCGACATAGTGATGAATCGGCCGTATTGGGAGAAGACCTCTTGCAGAATCTCGTTATGATGAAAAATATCCCGGCTGATGATGCCGATCAAAACATCCGCATAGCCGTCAGCGCGTTGGATGATAGGGATGTTAGGGTGATTATTGAAATAGGCATACATTTCCACTTCCTTTTCCTTAGTGAGGCCGGAAAATTTCAGCCAATAGCCCCAAAAAAAAGAATAACCGAGCTTATCATAATCCGTGAAAGCCCAAAAGTGCTTGATGAAGCCTTTTTCCATCATTTGCTCGAAATGGTATTTCACCACTTGCGGCGTGGAGCCGATAATCCGGGCAATTTCAGAAAAACTGGCCCGGCCATCTTTATCTAATTCAAAAAGGATTTTTTTGTCGAGTTGTGAGAGATGCATTTTTTAAATCTTATCTTTATAGCATCATTTTAGCACAGAATTACTAAAATATCAAGTTATCTATTGAAATAGTATCCATTTAGTGCTATACTACGTAGTCATGATAAGAACGGGAAAAGATTCATGACATCAGTTCTTTAAAAATCACCTCAAAAATTTGCCCACTTATGGACAATAAAACTCATCAAGGAGAATAGCCATGAATTGTTTAATCGTATTGAATATAGAAAAGAAAGCTAAAGGTATTGATATGTTGTTTGAGAATATGGATGTTCCTGCTTATATCTCTGAGGCATTGCCAATTTTTAAGGAGGTATTCAAACATATTGATGTTGTTAGTATTTGGGAAGGGTATCATTTGTTGATGTTTGCTGAACAAGCTTACGACGTCATTGTGACAGAAACTTGTTTTAAAGATGGTGCTGAAAATTCAATGCAAAGACTTTGCGCTTTTAGTCGCATGTGGTGCAAGGGATTCGGAAAGAATTCGTCTTTGCGGGTAATCGGAGATTTTGGTGTGACTACTCAACTGTTAAAGGTTCCAAGTGAAATTGAAGAAAAGGAGCTTGAGTCAAGTGCTTTTCTTAAAAAATGTGAAATGGTTTATGGGTATTACAATCATTCCTTGGAAATTAGTAAAGATAATTGGAGAAAATTTCTCCAAGGAGGTGATTAAAATTTCGGGTTCTTTTACAATAAAATAACAAGGAGAATGATCATGAGCGAGGAACAAAGCAATAAAAGACCAAGGTTAATTTTGAGTGAGATTAAACGTTTAATTCATAATTTTGAGAGGGCTCAATATGGATTCAAGAAGAGTGAAGAATACTTGCGCTATAGAATAGAAAGATTAAAAGGACGCCAACAACAAAATCCTCAGATAGAGGATCAACTAAGCATGTCAGAAGAAAAAGTTGAGAGAGCGCACATATTTTTAGCAGAAGCCATCGAAGAGTTTGAGTTGGCAAAGAATGAACTTATTAAACTAGGCATAGAATTTGACTGATAATTTAATCCTTATTTTTGAAGAACAGTTTGCTTGGTCATTGATGAAGGTCTGGAGTAGAAATCCATCTCTCCCAACAACACATTGTGTTGTTGGGGTTTTTTTATTTCCCGCGAAAAGATTTTAAGACTTTGATGTCGGCCATAACTTTCTCATGTTCAGTTTCCAAAATCATATCGATATTATTTTTTTCGGCCAAAGCGACAATTTTTTGGAAGGCCACAGCGCCGATGAGGCCTTCGCCGATGTGGGCATGGCGGTCTTTTTTGGAACCGCATTCGGTGAGGGAATCGTTAGTATGAATGAGTTTGATTTTTTCTAAACCAATTTCTTGGTCAATTTGTTGCAAAGTCTTTTCGAAGTCGCGCCAATCATAGCCGGAAGCAAATGAGTGCTGCGTGTCTAAACAAATCCCATTCAATTTAGGATGATGGACATTTTGGATAATTTCAGCAATTTGCGTGAAGGTGGCGCCGATGATTTTGCCCGCTCCGGCACTGTTTTCAATCAGGAGCTCAGTGGACCCTGTATAACCTTCCAGGGTCTTGGAAAGCATTTCAGCGACTTTGGTTGTGGCTTCTGCCTCGGGGAGCTCACCGGCGCTGCCCAGATGCGTCATGACATATTTCGCGCCCAAGAGGCTGGCACGCTCCAATTCGTCGCGAAGGACCGCAATGGAACCGTAGCGGATGCGGTTATTGGCGGAAGCGAAGTTGATATAATATGGCGTATGCACATAAACCCCCTTAATTTTAAATTTTAAATTTGAAATTTTAAATTTCTCACAAATTTCTTGTGTGAGAATAGGGGCTTTGCCACCTTGCGGAGAACGGGTGAAAATCTGAAAGCATTCTGCCCCGAGATCAGAAGCTCTTTGTGGAGCATTAAAAACTCCTTGGGCGATGGAGACGTGGCAACCAATGTTCATAATGGAGAAAGTTAGAATTTATAAATATAGTTTAGCACATAACTAAGATATTGCAGTGTGCCATTTTTCTTTTCCCAAAAGAAAAGTGGCTAAAAAGAAAAAGGCCGCAAAACTCATACCAAGACAAATTTTCAATTTATTCACTAAAAGTTCACTCTTCGCTTCGCTACGATACAAACTTTTTTAACGTTCGTAAATTTCAATTTGTAGCTTGGTATTTCGTTGATGCGGGGATTTTTTAAAAAGAAGCGTTTTTTCGCACGTGTGTATGCTTTAAAACGTCCCCGTCCTGTAAAATTTAAAACTATAAATTGAAGCGAGTGAGCGTTAATAAATTACCTACCAACACTCCTTTTAGCATTTTCGGGAATTTTAGCTCGGGAGTTGAAAATTTATTTTTAAATTTTGCTCAGACGGCACATTTTCTTTGTAACTTTCTTTTGTGTGCCAAAAGAAAGTTAGAATCAAAACTTTGCTGCCAAAGAAAATGGCCCGTCTCGACTCGTGAAGACAATCACTTGTCGATCCGAGGCGGATTAACTGTAGAATAAATTGAGAATTGCCTAAACTATTTCCCAGCCATGTTCAGTTTCCTGGATAGTGCCTTTGATTTCAAAGCCGGAAGCCAGCTTGTGGCCGCCTCCGCCGAACTGGGCGGCAATTTTGGAAACGTCCACGCCTTTATATTCTTCGCTGCGCAGACTGCCCTTGATGATGCCACCATCTCTTTCGGAGAGCACGAGAGCAAATTTCGTGCCAGGCACAGTGTTGAGAATGCCGGATACTTGGGCAATATCATCTGTTCCGGCCTCGCATTCGGCTAGATCTTTTTGCGTTAGGACGGAAGTGATCATGCCGTTGATGGAGTTGATTTTGGCTTTCTCAAAAGCTTTGCCCCATAATTTGAGAGTAGAAATGCTTTTATTAGAAAAAGAATGTTGCACTATTTTGGCCAAGGGGGCGCCTTTTTTCAGGAGTTGGGAGGCGATCTCCATCACTTTGGGAGTGGTGTTGGAGTGTTGAAAGGAGCCGGTATCAGACAAGATGCCCATAAGAATGGCAGTGGCTATGGTGCGGTTAATAGGGACTTTATTAAAAAGAAAAAGATCGTAGACAATTTCACAAACCGAGGAATAGGTTGCATCAATAATATTAATATCTCCTTGAAGAGTAATGTCAGGATGATGATCGAGTAAAGCGATAACTTGATTTTCTTGAAAAGCAGGATATATCTTCTCAAAGCCGCGTTCAACACTGTCAGTAGCAATAACTAAATCATAGCTAGTTAGCGGGAGGTCATCTGGATGAATAAAACTATCCTGAGTAAAGGATTCTAAATAAGAAGGGATGGGATCAAAGCAGGCGATGTCTACTGTTTTTCCTAAAGAACGAATATATTCCTTGAGTGCTAGGACGGAGCCGGTCGTGTCGCCGTCTGGTCGAGAATGCGCAAAAAGCAGAATCTTTTTGGATTCTTGAATAACAAAGTGAAGGGTATTGAATTCTTGTTTGAAGTTTTTCACTAGAGTGGGTAGTAGTAGCGTTCAGTAAGAAAAAATCTTGAGCTACTAGAAGTAGCTACTGAGTGCTAATATCTTTAAGAAGTTTTTCAATGACATCAGCTTTTGATTCCGTCATGTCGGTGATGAATTGTACTTTTGGCAATGGGCGCATTTGCAATTTTTTATTAAGGGCGCCTTGGATGCGGTAGAGTTCTTTCGTAAGAGTTTTCTCAGTATAGGCAATTTCTTTCTCAGGAAAAATACTTACGAATATACGAGTATAGCGAAGATCTCTCGTAGTGTCAACTTTAGAGACAGTCACAAAAACCCCGCTTTTGAGCGAAAGCTCTTTAACAATAATCTCATTAATATGGCTTTTGATAAGCTCATTTATTTTGGAAATTCTTAAGCTCATATGGTTTTGAATGATAAAAGTTAATTTAAGGCGAAAAAAGAATAGATTTAAACAAAATAGCTTCTAGTCAGAATATGACTAAGAAACTATTTTGCTAGAAGCATGGTAACAAGGAAAGAATCTTAGAGGGTTTTCTTTTTTATTTCTTCGGTAAAGCTTATGAGAATGTCACCTTCTTTTATTTTAGTTTCACCATCAAAGGTGATACCACATTCATTGTTTTTAAGCACCTCATCGACATCTACTTTATTTTGTTGCAGGTTCTGTAGTTTCCCTCTGCCAATGATGGCATCATTGCGCATTACTTCAATAAGGCATCCCTTGGCTAGTTTGCCGGAAGTAATTTTTCCGCCGACAATCATATCTTTCTTGCCGGTTTTAAAAAGGGCAAGCACTTCCATTTTACCTAGATCAGTTCTTTCAATGGAGGGTGGAAGCATTTCAATCAAACGATTTTTTATATCATCAATAAGTTCATAAATAATCTTATAGCTTTTGATTTCTACTTGATTAGCTTCAGCCATTCTTTTAGCTACAGGAGTGGCATCAATATTAAATCCAAACAAAACGGAGCTGGAATTTTTAGCCATCCGAACATCTGATTCAGTAATGTTTCCTACTCCAATAGAGATATAATTGACAGCAACTTCGGTGGACTTGATGTCAGAAAGAATTTGTTGGATAGCTTCCAAGGAGCCCTGAACATCAGATTTTATGATGACATTAAGTTTTTGGATTTTTTCATCCGCAATAGTTTTGTAGATTTTTTGGGCAGTGATCTCTCCAAATTTGGCACTTTGATTTTTTTCTCCAAAGCGGAGGGATTCCATTTTTGCGAGGGATTTTCCATCTACCACCTGCAAAATGTCATTAGTGTTGGAGGTGGTGTTGAGGCCGATGAGGCTAACTGGAGTGGATGGTCCAGCTTCGAGAAGTTTTTTGCCGGAAAAATCTTCCATGCGGCGCACTCTGCCATAAGCTGATCCAGCTATGATATCTTGACCTTCTTTGAGGGTTCCAGTTTTGATCAGGATAGTGGCGACTGGTCCTTTTTGAGGATCTAGATGGGATTCTAGGACAACGCCTAGTGCATCTCTTTTGAATTCAGCTTTAAAATCTTCCACCTCAGAAAGAAGAATAATATTTTCTAATAAACTATCTACGCCGATATTTTGCTTGGCGCTTACCTCGGAACAAAGGATTTGTCCACCCCAATCTTCCACTAGAATGCCATTTTCTGCTAACTCTTGTTTTACTCTTTGAATATTGGCATCTGGTTTATCGACTTTATTAATCGCCACAATGGTGGGGATCTTTTTGGTCAATAGATATTCAATGACTTCTTTAGTTTGGGGTCGTACACCATCATCAGCGGCCACCACTAAAACAGCGATATCAGCAATGGACACACCTCTTTCTCGCATAGCGCTAAAAGCAGCATGTCCTGGGGTGTCTACGAAAGTGATGAGCTGCCCTTTTCTTTTAGTTTGGTAAGCGCTGATGTGTTGCGTAATACCACCTGATTCTTTGGCGGCTACTCCAGATTTTCGGATAGTGTCCAAAAGGGTGGTTTTTCCATGATCAACATGTCCTAAAATAGTGACAATAGGAGGTCTTTTTTGTAGCTTTTCTCCGGTTTCTGCTTCTTTTTTAATTTGGTCGAGCATTTTTTCCAGTGTCATAGTTTCACCGGATTCCACCACTTCTTCTTGAGATTCGAATCCTAAATCCTGGGCGATGATAGAGGCTGTTTCGAAATCAATTTTTTCATTAATGGTGGCCAGGATACCATTTTTCATCAGTTCAGTGATGACGGTTCCAAGGGGAAGTTTGAGAATTTCACTGAATTTTCTCACGGTGATAGTAGCTGGAATAATAAGGGTTTTAGGTTTAATATCAGTCATTTAATTTATTTTTTTAGAATCATTTAAATTAGCTAGCTTGATAACTTCTTTCTCCTCTTCGGTTAGAGGATATTTTTCGGATAGGCCATTAATAAGGGCTTTGGCATAGATGCGAGTGCCTTCTCGCGTGTATAAAGAGGAAATAATGAGGCCGGTATTTTTACTGTTAAGCAGCGCTAGGGCAAAGCTCTGATCACCACCTACTTCTTTAAAGGGATTAAAACGTAGCATGGCAAATTTATGTAATCCTTTGTGGGAGAGGATGTTTATTTGATTGGAAATATTGTATAACTCCTGAATGTCTTTGTCGAGTGTTTTGAGGAGATGGGAGTGATTAATAATAACATCCTCAATATTTTTCACCTCATTGCCACTAAAAAAATCGAGGCTTCTTTGTTTCATTTTTTTGAGTTCGCGGTGGATAAAAATAGTCCAAATAAAGAGCATAAAAAGCAAGACTAAAGAAATCATGCTAATTAAGACTAGTGATTGATTATTTAGCGTGGTTAATAATGACATAAAAAATGATTAACTTTATCTAAGGCTAGCATTTATAAGCCTTAATGTAAAGGAAAATTTAAAAGGGTTATTTATTTTTTTAAGCTAATGTAGTTTATCGTCAGTAATTAGGCAAGAGTATTTAGGGGCTAAATTTCATTTCAACAAAGAATCTTGAATTTAAGATAATAAAATTATACGGCGGAGGGTACAAGATTTGAACTTGTGATCCCGCAAGGCGAGAAACCGCATTTCGAGTGCGGCGCGTTTGACCACTCTGCCAACCCTCCTAAAATATCAATATATATAAGTTACACTAGTAAGAGGATAATATCAACTGGTTTAATTTGTGGAAAAAAGGAATTTGTTGTAAAATAAGGTTATAAAAATAATCCTAGTTTGCATATGTTAAAAATGGAAAATGATAACGGGGATGAGTCTCAAAAAAATCAAACGTATGCCGTTGAATTTATTAAGCCAGAGGCTGTTATTCAGGAGATTGGAATAGCTGACAGTTCGGTGGTAGCTGATTTTGGCTGTGCTGGTGGATATTTCTCCTTGCCGATTGCGAAAAAAATTGGAGAAAACGGCGTAGTATATGCTTTGGATATTTTACCACAAAGCTTAGAGATGGTTGCGGGCTATGCTAAGACAATGGGGCTGACAAATATTATTACTAAAAGAGTGAATTTGGAAAAAGAAGCTGGCTCAACATTGAAAGAAGCAAGTTGTGATTGGGTGATTATGAAGAATATGCTTTTCCAAAATAAAGATAAAAAAATTATTATTAAGGAGGCAATTAGGATATTGAAGCAGGGGGGGAAAATACTCATAATTGAATGGGATGATAAGGATTTTTCCATTGGGCCTGAAAAAAGCTTACGTATATCGAAAGAGGCTTTAATGGAAACAATTCAAGATGTTGGAATGAGTATTTTGATGGAAGTCCCGGTAAGTAATTTCCATTACGGATTGATCCTGGTCAAATAAAAAGAATTTTTATAAATATATATTAACCATGAAAAATAGAAAAAAAATATTCTTGTCATTCTTTTTAGTGTTAGCAGTGGTCAGCTTATCTGGTTGTGGTTGCAAACAAAAAAATACCAATCCTTATGTAATTAATCTTGAAATTTGGGGTCTTTTTGAGAATGACGATGCTTATAAGGCCATGTTTGAGGCTTATATAAAAAAAAATCCGAATGTGGGCAGTATTCGGTATAAAAAAATGACCACTGACTCCTATCAAAAAGACTTGCTGGATGCGCTAGCTTCTGGGCAAGGTCCAGATATCTTTCTGATGCATAATAATTGGGTGCCGAGCTTTAAGGATAAAATTTATCCTGCGCCAATAGATGTGATAAATGAGCAAAAGGTGCGCAATGACTTTGTGGACGTGGTGGCAGATGATTTTGTTGTCGAGGGGAATGTTTATGCTCTTCCACTGAGTGTTGATTCATTGGGATTGTTTTATAATAAAGATCTTTTTAATGAGGCGGGCATAACAGCTCCTCCTAAAAATTGGGATGAGTTTATCGCAGATGCAAGCAAACTGACTAAATTAGATGCTCAAAATCAAATAATCCAATCAGGAGCGGCTATGGGAACTTCGAACAATATAAATCGATCAACGGATGTATTGGGCCTCTTGATGCTGCAGAATAATACTATGATGGTTGATGAAAATAAGAAAAAGGCTGCCTTTGATAGATATTCTGATGCTGATGGCAAAGTTCTTTCTCCTGGGGAGAATGCTTTAAATTTCTATACCCAATTTGCTAATAGAAGTTCACAGACAGTGCCATATACATGGAACCAGCGCATGCATTATTCAGTGGATGCCTTTAGCGAAGGAACCCTGGGCATGATGTTTAACTATTCCTGGCAAATGGAGGTTATAGACAGTAAGTCTCCAAAACTAAATTATGCTGTGGCTCCGGTTCCTCAGTTTCCCGGCCTAAAGCAATTTAACTTTGCCAACTATTGGGGGTATACGGTGGCAAAAAATAAAATACCTGACACAAAAGGAATGGATGCTGCCACAGCAAGCAGGGTTACTAACGATATGCGAGCTAATGAGGCGTGGAAGTTGCTAACCTATATGACTACTAAGCAGGGCGCCACTCCTGGCGTAGCAGCTACTACTGCAAGTACCGCGCAAACAGCTCAGCCGGGAGCAGTGTTGGATCCGGCTAAGGATTATTGGGAAAAAACCAGAAAACCAGCTGCCAGAAGAGACTTGGTGGAAATGCAGAAAACTGATGTCAAATATGGAGTTTTCGCGGCGGGTAATTTAATAGCTAAGAATTGGTATCAAATATCCCCTGATTCGATCGAGGCTTTGTTTTCTCAGGTTATTACGCAAATAAATAATGGCGAGGTGAGTGTTACGGATGGATTGCGCTCAGCCTCTTTGGCTGTTTCTCAAATGATGGCCAAATAATTTTTTTAAAAAAGTTAAACAGATAGCTATGAAAAAGAATATTTTTATCGGGCTGGTGAGTGCTATTTTGGTAGGCTTGCTGTTTGTGCCGCAGATAATATTGGCAGGTGATGGATTGGTTCCTTGCGGCACTGGCGATACAGCCTGTACCTTGTGTGATTTGATTGTGGGTTTTTCCAATTTAACCACTTTTCTGACTAAAATTTTAGTGGTGATTACTTTGGCGGGAATGTTTGTTTCCGGGGTGTTGTATATCTTGTCAGCTGGAGATGACGGGATGATGACCACAGCTAAGAATGCTGCCAAATCGAGTTTGATTGGCTTTATAATCGTCTTGGGGGCATGGTTGATTGTGAACGTGACGCTGTGGGTTGTTTCGGGTGATGTGGCAAAAGTCATGCCTGGAAGCACGTGGTATGAATTTACTTGCATAAAATAGGCTGATCGAGAAAGAATTTTCTCAAAGATCTAATTGGCTAATAAAAAAAAGATGTCTAAAAAAAGCAGTGTAGTTTTATTATTAATGGCAGCGGTGATAATTTATTCTGTTAGCGCTTCAGTAGTAGTAGCAGCAGAAGGGACTTCCACTAGCGCAACTGCATTTACAAATCCTATCGCATTTAAGACGGTGTCTGAAGTGGTGAATGCTGTCATGGATAATTTACGCGGGGTGCTGGTGGGCGTTGCGATGGTTTTCATCCTGATTGGGGCAGTGATGTATATCTTGTCGGCTGGAGATGAGAAGAAAATGACTACAGCTAAAGGGGCGATTACGGCCGCCATGATTGGATTGGCTATTGCCTTGGCTGCTCCGTCATTCCTAACGGAAATCATTAAAATTTTAGGAGGCACAAGTGCCAACAGTGGCGTTACTGATCCAGGGGGCATTCCCATAAGCAAAATTATCACTAATATACTAGATTTCTTATTGAGCATCGTGGGTATTTTGAGTATGATTGGATTGGTAGTGGGAGGGGCTACTTATTTGACGGCATATGGCGATGAAAAGAAAGCTGAGAATGGAAAGAGAATGATTACAGCGTCTGTTATTGGGATTGTGGTGGCTTTGGGAGCCTTGACGCTTGTTTTCCAACTGGCTACATTTTTCGGGTAGTGCAATAAATATAAAAATAAGGTATAATATAAAGAGAGAGAAATAAAAATAAATCTAGATAGGAGGTGCAATATGAAAAATAAAATTAAAGTTTTTTTTGCCACAGTCGCTACTGTTTTGATGGCAACACCAGTGGCTGTTTCTATGGCGGCTTTTCAGACTCCAACCGGAACTGGACTGCCTGAAGGAACTATTACTGGGATTGTGACTAATATAATGAACTGGCTTTTGATGTTGGTTGGAATTTTGGGGGTAATCGGTTTTGCAATTGCTGGTATTCTATATTTAACTTCAGCTGGAGATGAAGGAAAGGCTGAGAAAGCTAAAGGGGCTATGTTGTATTCTATTATCGGAGTTATCGTAGCTATTCTAGGTGTGGTAATTATAAAAGCGGCACAGTCATTGTTAGGTGGGACGAATTCGCAATTCTAGTTATATATAAAAAAACAGCCAGGTTTATCCACAGGCTGTTTTTTTTTGTGGAAAAAAT
>JBAZXY010000039.1:0-10861 GCA_041659585.1 Parcubacteria group bacterium
GGACAAGGGTGGCTTTGAATTTTCTATTGAAATTGTAAATAAATAAGTTGTTTAATCTACTCCTTGAGGAGTTAATAAATATATGAAATTAAAAATTCTAATCTTCCCTGCCATTGTCATAACTCTGCTATATTTTGCTATCTGGGTGATCATACCTAAATATTCTGGTGCGGGAGGGATTATGGATACTCAGAAAAAACTAGCTGATGCTAAAGAAAAACTAGCTGGAGTTGTCCAGAAGGAGGCTAATGCGGCTAGCTTAGTGCAAGATTTGAATAATAATTCAGAAGAGCAGAATATTCTAGTGAAATATTTGCCTGAAAAAAAGCAAGATGAGGACGTGGTAGTTAGTATCAATGCCATTGCTGGAACATCGGGTGTTGCCTTGGATGGCATGAAGATGGAAGAAGCTGCAAATATTAGCGAGACTCAAGTGGTATATGATGCCTCTGGAAACGTTGTTCCTACGGTAATCAATCCGATTAAGGGTTTTATGACGGAAATCACAATTAGTGGTAATTATGCTCAGTTGAGGCAATTTATTTTTTCCTTGGACACTATTAATAGGCTTAATGAGATGACGGTATTAAAAATAAGTAGCGATGAAGTAGGTTTATTAAAAGCTACTTTACGAGTAAAGTTTAATTATTTTGAGAAAGCAGCTACGGTAGTTGCGGTGCGGGATGAATTTTTTGCTCAAAGCAAGTTTGACATGAGTATTGCCAATGATATTAAAAAGCGGGCTACCTTAGAGACTCCAAGAATTGATATTGGAACTATCGGAAGAGAGAATTTATTTGCTTTGTAGATCTAACTTTAAAAAAGAAATAGCAAATGGATAATGTAAAAAACAAAAATAACAGCGCAGACGAGGATGATGCTGAAATATTGGCAAGGGCTAAAGAGCTAGGCATTGATTTCTTGAAAAAATCTCCTAAGGATATTCAGGGAGGGGCAATCAGCACAATCTCAGAGGATGTTGCTAGGCGGAACAAGATGATTGCTTTTGAAAGCGATGCAAAGGGGATAAAAATAGCCATTGTTGATCCTCAAGATATTGATGCTCTTAATACCTTGCGTTTTATTAGTGAAAAAGATGGGCGAGAGATGATTCTATATCTTGTCTCAGAAGAGATTTTTAACGAAATGTTAAATTTCTATAGTCGTCCCAGTGAAATTGTTAATAAAGCGGTAAAATCATTTGCTGAAGATATTAAATTTAATGCGGAGAAAAAAAATTCTGATGGAGATGGTGGTGATGAAGATAGGGAAGGTAATTTGAAGGAAGCTCCTGTTTCCAAGTTGGTAGAGGTGATTGTGAGCCATGCTATTGATGGGCATGCCAGTGACATTCATATTGAACCGATGGAGGAAGGATTTCGTGTCAGGTTCCGGGTGGATGGTGTATTGCATATGAGTTTGACCATTCCCAAGGAAATCGGTCCGGTGGTGGTTTCTCGGATAAAGATCCTTTCTAATTTAAAAATAGATGAAAAGAGAAAGCCACAGGATGGACGTTTTCGTATTATCCATAACGGCAATCCTATTGATTTTCGTGTTTCTACGTTACCGGTTATCAATGGAGAAAAATTGGTAATGAGAATCTTGGATAAGGATAAGGGGGTGGGTGATATCGAGTCCATGGGGTTGATGGGAACGGCGATTGAACATGTCAAGGAAGCATTGCAAGAAACCTACGGCATGATTTTGATGACCGGCCCTACAGGCTCTGGAAAATCCACTACTCTCTATGGATTACTTAAGATTTTGAATAATGAGGAGCGAAATATTATTACCCTGGAAGATCCGATAGAATATAATATTGAAGGCTTGAATCAGAGTCAAATAAAGCCGGAAATTGGGTATACTTTCGCTTCCGGATTGCGGACGATTTTGCGTCAAGATCCTAATGTAATCATGGTGGGTGAGATTCGCGATTCAGAAACCGCGGAACTAGCTGTGCATGCCGCCTTGACGGGTCATTTGATGTTTTCCACCTTGCATACCAACACAGCTATCGGCAGCATCCCCCGACTAATGGATATGGGTATTGAGCCATTTCTATTATCCTCATCGTTGCGCTTGGTGATGGCTCAGCGCTTGGTGCGTAGAATTTGTGAGAAATGCAAACAAAAAATAGAGGTCTCTCCTGTGATACAGGAAAAAATAACGCATGAGATAGCGGATATTTCTGCCGCTGAGTTAGAAAAATATGACCTAGATCTGTCAAAGGGAATGAGTTTTTTCAAGGGCAAGGGGTGTGATGCTTGTAATGGGACGGGTTTGAGTGGGCGATTGGCGATTGTGGAGGCGGTAAAAATCACCGAGGCCATGAAGAGTATTATTATTGAAAAAAACGGAAGCGAAATTCTAATAACCGAAGAACGGAATAAATTGGGGATGCTGACTATTAGGCAGGATGGTATTTTGAAAATGCTCAAAGGCATGACTACAGTAGAAGAGATTGAAAGAGCCACGGAAAGTGGTATAATAGAATAGTCAAGTTAAGAAATAATAATTTTTTTAGAAAAATATGGAAAAACAGACTATTATGGTGATTGAAGATGATGCTTTCGTGATGGATATTTATCAAACAAAATTATCCATAGAGGGATTTGATGTGGTTGGGGCGGAAAATGGCATGGAGGCTTTGAAAAAATTGGAAGGCGGCGATTTCATGCCGGATTTGATTTTGCTGGATATCCTAATGCCCTATGTGAATGGGTTGGAAGTATTGGAGAGAATCAAGAAGGATGAGAGGCTGAACAAGATCCCAATTATTCTTCTAACTAATCTCAGTCAGAAGGAAGAGATTGGTAGAGGGATAGAGCTGGGAGCGAATGATTATTTGATTAAATCACACTTCACACCTTCGGAAGTATTGGAAAAAATTAGAGTTTTTTTACCAAAACAAGAGGCCTAGGTATTAGTAGATATAAAAATAAAAAATAATATGGCAACATTACACACTGAACAGCGAGTCAAAAATTTAATGCGATTAGTGGCTCAACAAGGAGCATCAGACTTGCACTTGGTAGTGGGGAGATACCCCACCCTTCGCATAGAAGGTCGACTCTTTCCATTAACGCAAGATAAAATTCTTACGCCAGAAGATATGCAGACAATGGGAGACGTTATTATGGGTGAAGATAATAAGAAGAAATTTTTGGATCAAGGGCAAGTGGATATGTCCTATAATTTTGAAGATAAGGCTCGTTTCAGGGTGAACGTTTTTTTTCAACAAGGCTATATTAGCGTGGCTATGCGGCTTATCCCTAGAGATATTAAGCGACTGGAAGATTTGGGCATGCCAGAGATTTTGTATGACCTTACTAAGTTTACCCAGGGGTTGGTTTTAGTGGTGGGTCCGGTGGGGCATGGTAAGTCCACCACTTTAGCAGCGCTTATCCAGGAAATAAATCGTACCCAGGAAAAGCATATTATCACCATTGAAGACCCGATTGAATATGTTTATGAGCAGGACAAGTGTATTATCAATCAGCGTGAGGTCTATCAAGATTCCAAAACTTTTCAATCGGCGCTAAAGGCAGTTTTGCGGGAAGATGCGAATGTGGTTTTAGTGGGTGAATTGCGTGATTTGGATAGTATTAGCATTGCTATGACGGCTGCGGAAACCGGGCATTTGATTTTTGCGACGTTGCATACCAATGATTCTTCTCAGACAATTGATAGAATCATTGATGTTTTTCCAGCTCATCAACAAAACCAAGTGCGCTCCCAGTTAGCTAATACGCTATTGGGGGTGATTTCACAGCGCTTAGTGCCAAGAGCTGATGGCGGGAGGGTGCCAGCGGTAGAGATTATGATGAAAAATCATGCCATTGAGAATCTGATTCGCGAGGATAAATCCTATCAAATAGATAATGTTATCGAGACCAGCTCAGATCAGGGTATGGTAACGATGGATCGATCATTATCTGATTTGGTGCGACGAGGGGTGATTTCTTTGGATACAGCCTTATCTTATGCTAAAGAGCCTAATAGTTTCCAGACCTTGCTGCGCTAGGTATCGTGATATGGGCAATAGGCTTTTTGTGAAAAATAGTGTATACTAAAATTATAGAAATGGGATGCTGAAATGAAAGAGTCTAATAATTTTTCGAAATTAAAAATAAAAAAATGAAATTTGTTTTTAAAGCCAGGGATAAAAATGGAGAAATAAAAGAAGGTGTTATTGATGCTATTAATACTGAGGTGGCTGTAGATTTATTGCAAAAAAATAACCTTTTTCCTCTTTCTATTAAGACAGAGCGAGATAGTGATTCTTTGGAAAAAGTTTTTTTGCGCTATTTTGATAGGGTGGATGCAAAGGAATTGATGATTTTTTTTCGCCAATTGGCTATTTTGATTGAAGCTAAAGTGCCCATTGTCGCCGCATTAGCCGCTATTAGCGATCAGCTGGAAAACAAATATTTTAAAAAAGTCATCGAAGAGATGATTGGTGACATTCAGGATGGCATGGCTCTTTCAGATGCTTTAAAAAAGCACAAGCAAGTCTTTTCACTTCTTTCCATTAATATCGTGCGTGCAGGAGAACTTTCCGGCAATCTGAAGCGATCAGTGGAATATATTGCTGATAATATTGAGAAGAACTATGAGCTAACCTCTAAGGTGAAGTCAGCCATGACCTATCCCATAGTTGTTTTAATAGTCTTTTTCATCATCGCCTTTTTGGTTATGACGTTGGTTTTGCCTAAGTTGACCATGATGATTAAAGGCTTGGGCGAGAAAGTGCAATTGCCAATCTATACTCGAATAGTGATTGCCATCAGTGATTTTATGAGACAATATTGGTGGGCGGTGGGACTAGTAATCATTAGTTTCATAGTGGCTGTTATCTACTATATTAATTCAGAAGAAGGATCCAAAGAGTGGGATCAGATGAAAATAAAATTGCCTATTTTCGGCACGATTTACAAATATCTATATATTTCCCGTTTTGCGGACAATTTAGGAGTGTTGTTGACTGGTGGCATCCCGATTATCCAGTCCCTTACCATTGTCAGCTCAGTAGTGGGCAATGTGGTGTATGAAAATATCTTTCTCAAGGCGGCGGATGAAATCAAGGTGGGTGGCACTATTAGTGCGGTATTGCAGAAATATCCCGAACAAATCCCCTCCATTGTTTCCCAAATGATTCGTGTGGGAGAAGAGTCTGGCCAAATTGATTCGGTTTTGCAGCACGTGGCCAGGTTCTATAACAAAGAAGCTCTAGACATGGCTAAAAATCTCTCCACTTTGATTGAGCCGTTGTTGATGGTGATTATCGGGGTGGCGGTGGGCTTGTTGTCTTTCTCAGTGATTATGCCTATTTATAATATTGCTGGTCAATTATAATTTTCGAAAGCAATGAAAAAAAATAAAAACAATTTTGGTTTCACTCTCGTCGAGCTTTTGGTTGTTATTGCTATTATTGGTATTTTGGCTTCGATTGTTTTGGTGAGTCTTGGTTCAGCTAAAGAGAAGGCTAATCGGGCTTCAGCGATTTCCACTTTGTCGAGTATTATGTCGGAGATGACTTTATGCAGTATTGATGGGGGAGGAACGGATGGATATGTCGCCGGACATCCGATTTGCACAGATGGATCGGGTACGGTAGTGGTTGGACACACTAATGTGTGGCCAGATATAGTGGCTAAGACCGGATGGAACATTACTGCTCCGCAAGCTGGCATGCTGGATGATACCTATGCCTATGGAGCGAGTAAGAGTGGGGAGGCGTCAGTTAGTTGCTTGGTGAGCAAGAACTCCTGCCAATAAAAAAGAAGAACAAGATTTTTTAATAGAATAATCATTAAGACCTAAAATTTTTTAAAGATAGAATTTTAGAGCAAAAACTAGAAAGGCGGGTGAATATATGAAAAATAAAATAATGAGAGGCTTTACCTTGATCGAACTTTTGATCGTAATCGCGATTATTGGTATCTTGGCTTCTATCGTGTTGGTGAGTTTGAATTCAGCTCGAACGAAAGCTAATGTGGCGGCGTATAAAGCGGAAACTTCCGGCGCGGTGCCAGGCTTGATTTTGGCTTGTGACTCTGCTGTTCTTGTTGAAGGTTCTTTACCTGTGCCAACCACAGCTAACGTTCTTGTTTCTGCTACTACTGCCATTACAGTTGGAGAGGCTATCACTGAATGTGGTTCTGGAGGAGCTGGAACATTTACTGTGACTGTTAATCCTGCAAAAGCTGATGTTATCACTGCTTGCGGAGCTGCTACTTTGACACAAAACGGAGTGGCTTACGCCGTAGCTGGATGTTAGTCATTTAGAATTTTTTTATTTGCCAATTTAACTGCCTAGGCGAAATTGGCAAATAGATAAAGTTTTTAATAAAAATTTTAAGAAAAAACTAGAAAGGCGGGTGAATATATGAAAAATAAAATAATGAGAGGCTTTACCTTGATCGAACTTTTGATCGTAATCGCTATCATCGGTATTTTGGCTTCGATTGTTTTGGTGAGTTTGAATTCAGCTCGAACAAAAGCTAATATTGCTGCCTACAAAGCGGAGACTTCAGGCGCAGTGCCAGGTTTGATTTTGGCTTGCGACGACGCTGTGCTTACAACCGCTATTCTTCCAACTGTTTTTTCAACTTCGCAAAATACGATCGTGGTTCCAGCTACGGCTGTCACTGTTGGGGGTGATCCTGCAGAATGTGGTATTGGAGGAGCTGGAATATTCACTGTGACTGTTAATCCTGCCAAAGCTGATGTTGTGACTGCTTGCGGATATGCCACTTTAACACAAAATGGAGTGACCTATGAGCATACAACTGGATGCTAATCGTTTAGAATTTTTTTATTTGCCAATTTAAATGTCTAGACAAAATTGGCAAATAGCTAAAATTTTTAATAAAAAACTATTATGATATTACTTATCTTTTTTATTCTCGGTCTGGCTATTGGCAGTTTTTTGAATGTGGTGGTCTACCGTCTGCGGGTGGCGGAAACCTTGGTCTCTGGTCGGTCGCATTGTCCGCATTGCCAAACAACCATTGCTTGGTATGATAATATTCCGGTTATCAGTTTTATTTTATTGAAATTTCGTTGTCGCAATTGTCAGAAGAAGATTTCTTGGCAATATCCTATTGTGGAAATTATGACCGCTTTGCTATTTGTGCTGGTGGGAAATTATTTTTTTCAAGAAACTGATCTGTTTTCCTGGATTACCACTGGCTACTATCTTGCGATATTGTCTTGTTTGGTGGTGATTTTGGTGTATGATTTCTTGTACATGGAAATTCCTGGCATTGTGTTGTGGTCCGCGATTTTTGGCGCTATTGTTTTCACTTTGTTTATCGATGGGGGGCGTGAAATGGTGAATGGGATGCAAGTGGCAGACTTTCTGACCTATTCGGGGATGTTGGCGGGCACAGTGGCTTTTGCCTTTTTTTTCTCGATGGTGGCAGTCAGCAAGGAGCAATGGATGGGGATGGGTGATGCTTATCTGGTGATTTTGTTGGGTTTCATTGTGGGTTGGCCAAACATTCTTTTGGCACTGATGTTGGCTTTTTCCCTAGGCGCTTTGACGGGCATTGCGCTCATTCTGGCGAAGAAAAAAAAGATGGGCAGTCAATTGCCGTTCGCCCCATTCCTAGTGCTCGGCACCATCATCACTTTGTTTTGGTATGCGCCGATTGTGAAATGGTATGGCAGTTTATTTATGTTTTAAAAAATATTAGTTGATATGAAAAAGGATATTCTCACAAAAAATAGCGGCTTCACTTTGATTGAGATGCTGATCGTCATGGCGATCATTGGTATTCTGTCAGCCACGGGCTTCATCGGCTATCAGTCCGCCAAAAGGAATGCCGCTTTGCGCGCCGCTCAACGGGAGGTGGCCACCGTCATTCGTTTGGCCCAGGGTTATGCCTTGCAAGGAAAAACTCAAGGAGGTGGTGCTACAGAAATCACGCCATGTGGTTATGGATTTAGATTTAGATCAGATAAAAAAACTTACGAGATTTTTTATACTCAGGCAACTGGTGGAAAAAAATGTTATACTGATGCTAGTGGAAATCCTGAAGATAATAGTAATTATCCAGGAACGGGCACTGTAACAACAAATGGTTCATTTGTTTTAGATAATGATGTCACAACTACAACTGTCATTAATAACACAGAATTTTATTTCAAAATTCCTTTCGGAGTTATTTTAAAGCAAAATGGCGATCCTTTCATTGGTACAGATATTACTTTGCAAGATGCTAGTGGTACTGAAGCGAATATAATAAAAATAAACGCTGCGGGAGAAATAATCGAAGATTAATAATCAAAAGGCTCAACCTTTGCCAAAGATTGAGCTTTGAGAATGAATGACTCATAGACAACAAACAATCAACCCAAAAGCTTTTTCCCTCATTGAGGTGCTTTTTTCCGTAGCGATGTTTGCCATTGGAATCATGGGGGTAGTTGGTCTTATTAATCAAAGCATGGCTGCTTCTATGAATCACCGCAATGAAGCCATTGCCGGACAATTGGCGCAAGAGGGAATTGAATTGGTGAGAAATATCAGGGATAACAATTGGTTAAGGACTCCTGCTATAGACGCATTTGCCGGCATTCATGATGGAAGAATAGATTATACGAATACTGGTAGTGTGGAAAATAGCACTGACTATAATCTGCAATTAAATAGCAGCGGACTATATGCGCATAATAATAGTGAAAATATTTTCAAGCGAAGGATAGTTGTGACTGGCGATAGTATTAACAAAACAATACAAAGTGTGGTGACTTGGGGTGAAGTAACCCCACCTAGTTCTCCTGATGAAAATAATTGCAATCCTACGGCCAAGTGTTTTTATACCGAAGTGATGTTGAATGGTGTCTGGGGTAAATAATGGGAATAGGATCAATTGGCAGGGATTAATTAAAAAATAATTATGATGACCAGTAAAAAAATACAAAATAAGAAAAAAAAAGTAGTGGTTCATCAAGGCTTTTCGCTGATTGAAATGCTGGTTGCGATGCTTATTTTTGTCATAATGACCTTGGTGATTATGGGAACCTTTTTTGATATGATCAAATCCCGCGCTAGAGTGCGCGCCATCCAGCAGGATGTGGAAGATGCTCGCTATGGCATGGAGCTTATGGTCAAAACTTTGCGCATGAGCTCAGTTTTTTCCGCTAACGGTTCTCAAAATAGTATCATTTTTTATGATTATTCGCGAAAGGGATGTTTTCAGTACAGAAAAGATTCAACACCTGGTAGTAAGTCTATTCTGGTAGATATAGGTGCTGACCCTACTAAAGTTACTGATCCGTTAGATCAGAGTGTTTCTGTAGTAAATTGCGGTAGCAACTGGGATTCTTCTAAGACTGGAAAATTGGTAAATGGGACAGCAGATGAATTGTATTTTGATGTGAAGAAATCAGTTAAGGATACAAGCCTTGGTCACGTTACGATAGCGATGAGGATTTGTGATAAAGGTGATTGCATGGATAGCAATGATTCAGCTACGATTCAATCCAGCGTTTCTTTGCGCGACTATGGATTAGTTAATGGGTATTAAAAAATATGAAAAAGCTAAAGAATTATCAAGGCTCCATCCTGATTACCACTATTATGGTTTTATCGATTATCTTGGTGACTACATTGAGCATTGTGTTTGTGTCCAACATCGGTCGCAACATGTCCACCAGCTCCAATAATTCCTTGGTGGCCTATCAACGCGCCGACACGGGCATTGAAAAAACCTTAGCGGTGATTGTAGATAAATATACTAATAATTCCACAGCTACTCTTGCTGCCTCTATTTGGCATGATAGTGGGGTTGGTGAATGTGTTACTGTTGGTGCGAACAAGATAATTCAAAAAACAAATGCTGATGGAAATTTTTACACTATTCAATTGGTGAGAAGGAAGCTATCCGATAACACTAAATTTGAAAATGTTAATTGTGATGCTTCAGGAGTAACATTTGACAAAATAGTCACTATTGTAGCTGTGGGCATCTTGCCTGGAAAAACCCAGCGCGCCGTCAGTGCAGATGTGCCACCTAAACCTACGTTGTAATCCCTAAGAAGATTGAATCTTCAGCGGATGAATAGTTTTGTATAATTTGAAAAAAAGATATATAATAGACTTATGGAATTCGCCGGTTGGCGGAGATGAATAAGAAAAAACTAAATTCTCTTTTGGGAGAAAACTAGAAAGGCGGGTGAAAATATAACTATGAAAAATAGAAAAAATTTAGGTTTCACCTTGATCGAGCTTTTGATCGTTATTGCTATCATCGGTATCTTGGCCTCCGCTATTTTGGTGGGACTAAGTGGTGCAAGAACTAAATCTAAGGATACTGCAGTATTATCCTCTGTAACATCTTCAGTTGGTGCAGTTCTGTTGTGTCTTGACAAGAAGACAAATCCAGCTAATCCATCTGATGATGTAGCTATTTGTGGTGGCGCAGATAAGTGGCCAAATTTAGCAGATAATGACTGGGCATGGGATGGAAGCCCAACATTTGCTTTTGCAGCAGGAACATATAGCTATGGAGCTCATAATATTACTGATAGCGCTAAAACAATAAAATGCTCTAATTTGGATAATGGTAGATGTGTTAAGGTAGGTTTTTAATGAATTGTTTTACTGAAATTAAGTCTATTTTTAGGTGTGTAATTGTAAAAATATTCCCAAAAAAACAGGATGAAAATTCCTGTTTTTTGTTTGTGGAGCCTAGTGCTATGCTTTTGGATTTCCAATAGCTTAGCTCTAGGAGAGAGTCTTTTTTGTGGGTGTGGTATAATAGAGCTATGGATAAACAATCAGCCAAAAATAGAATAGAAAAGCTGGCGAAAGAAATCAACCGTTTGCGCTATGTCTATCATGTCTTGGACG
>JBAZXY010000040.1:0-10859 GCA_041659585.1 Parcubacteria group bacterium
CTTCCTGATAAGTCATTACGGCCCAATATAAAGTTGCAATAATTTTTTCTAAGGCATCTGCCACCTCCCGCTTACGGTCAGTATCTTCAATGCGCAAAATAAAATCACCCGCATTTTTTTTAGCAAACAAATAAGTATATAAGGCGGTGCGAAAGTTTCCCACATGCATATAGCCAGTTGGTGATGGTGCAAAGCGGACGCGAATGTTTTTATTCATTTTCTTTTTTATTCCTCTCTTTTTTAATAATTAAACTATGGACTAAGAATATTGGCAAGGCTACGAGTAACATCGTGATGGCATCGACTGAATTGGATTGTCGTTGGGCGCTATAGCATTCTTCGCCGGTATTGTTCTTCTTCCATTCTTCATAATCACGCAGCAGATTTTCCAGTTGAACTTCTTGATCCTCTGTAGCTATGCCAACAAAAGCAGCTTTGTCCAAAGCATAGACCGGTGGTTGCTGGTTGCATTGGTTATAGCCGCCTTTTTCCGCCTTGGGAAAAACATAGAATTTCAAAGCCGTGTTAATTAGAGTGCCTGTTCCGACGCCTATAAAAATTAAGCTAATAATTACCGCTAGATAGAGGTAGACTGTGCGAATCATTTTTACTTTGTCGCTCATATATTTTGATTAGTTAAAAATTATTTTTATCGGAAAAAGCACTACGGCACGAAAAATACGTTTGGCTCGATAGCGCGGCTCCTGTGCGAAACGCCATGACCATTCCAGACCTATTTTTCGCCAAAGCTTAGGTGCTCTGCGAACTTTGCCGGTCAGGAAATCCATTCCTCCACCCACTCCAATGGCTAGACGTATTTGATTATGCTTTCTGGTTTTGAGTGAATGGATGAATTTTTCTTGTCTGGGGGCGCCAAAATTGCACAGCAGTATCTTGCTCTCGAAAATCAAATCATCGATGTGATGGAAATTTTCCAAAACAACACCCCTGATCTTCAACGTGGGATATTTTTTCAATATGGCATACCTAACTTCCTCCCAAGAACTCAAGCTATGGACATTCATCACTACGGATACCGGATACTGTTTAGTACTGGCCAGAGAGAGAATTTCTTCCATCAAATCCACTCCTGTCAGACGACTTTTCAAAATCTTTCCATAACGCAAGAAGGCAAACCACACCCCCACTCCATCAGCTACGCATAAATCAGCTTGATTTAGGATAGTTTTAAATTCATTGTCTTCCTGTGCGGTCAAAATGAATTCCGGATTCACAGTAGCAATTTGATGTAATCCAGCTTGCTCTAAAAAGGAGGCTGCTTTTTCTAAAATATCTTTTCGCGATAGATTGTCAATGCGTACACCAAGAATATCCATAAATTTATTTTTTGTTCAGTTTAGGCATTTAGCGGACAACTTTCTACAATTACGTATTCTCCCTCTTCAGATTCAAAATCACTCGCCATCACGTCCACACTTTCCACTCCCACCATTAACGGAAAATCACGCTTAACCTCTGGTTTTTCGGGCAATTCGTCCCATTGTTTCTTGCGCACTTTTCCGAGCAAGATGTGAGGACGAAATTCCTTTTTAGCACTCGTGAAAATGCCCAGTTCTTTTTCAATATGCTCCATCAACAAGCGCAGTTCTTCCGAGGGCTCTCCGATCAAGACCACTCTTTTTGCATCTTCCGGTGAAGGACTGAGTTTGATCGTATTCAGGAGGATATCAAACATTTCTTCCTGCTCACACAGCGCAGTCAATTTCTGACACACTTCCAAGCTAGTGTCATCGTCCACAAAGCCCAAAAAAAGCAAGGAAAGATGCAAATTATCCTCTTTAGTCCATTTGATTGGCAAGCCTTCCCAGCGCTCCATCACCCGCGCCAGACTTTTGCGGGTTCGCTTAGGTAAATTGATGCTAATATATATTTTTCTCTTCATCCCGCACTAACTTTGGATACTGTCGTTTTTTATAACAATACCTAAAATTTATATAATTTATGGATTACTAAAATATTTCCGCCCCTAAACATTAACTATAAAAAAACATCCAAAGTTAGTGCGGGATTCATATTCCCTATTCTATGTCAAAACAGCCATTTAAGCAATGTTTTCAGATTCCCAGCGCGGTTTTAACTTCCTCTAGAAAAGCGAGGTCGCGCACTTTGATGAATTTTCCTTCGTAGCCGTCTGGAGCATCTTTCTTAAGTGTTTCAATAGCCTTATCTAATGAAAGCCATTGGATTTGAAAACCATTACTGATTTCTTTTTCCGTGAAGCTGGGAACACCTTTTTTGCCGACCAATTCAGCTAAATAGCAATAGGATTCTTGTCGTAAGTCCCATTCGTCACGATGTTCAATGATTTTCCCCACTTCTCCTGTCACTGCTATCTGGCAGCCGATTTCCTCCAGCACTTCCCGCGCCAAAGCCTGGGAAAGATTTTCACCTTCCTCCACTCCTCCGCCGGGCAATTTATGATAATGATTTTTCGTCACTTCCAAGAGCGCAATATTTTTTTCATCATCAAAAACCACCGCTCGCGCCGCCGTTCTGATTTTCACGTCTTGGCTTTCCGAATGATGTTCTGCGAACAAATCGCTATGCTTGATGATTTTTAACAGTTGCATAAAAAAATTAGCACTAAGTATTTATATACTTATATTATAGCATTAAAAATAATTAATTTATAATCTTTGGTTTAAATTATCTATCTCTTATGAATTTTACAAAACTAATTTTATTATGAATAGCTATCTTTTCAGTCCGGTGCAACGCCAATTGATTTCGGCAGATCTAGTTTCTTCATTCACCACACAAGCGGGATTGCAACCGGGTCTCACATTTTTGAGCTTGGCGTCAAACCACCAGGTTTTGGAATTCTCATTATAGGTTCCGGCGCCGAGTGTGTCTCCATTTTGGAGACAATTTTTTTCGGCAATTGCTTGCGCCTCTGCTTGGGTTAGCTTGCCAGGCATCTGTGGACAAGGAGCAAATTCACAATTCTCACCAGTGCGAGCAACAGCCGAGCCGTCCGGACAAATCTTAGCCTCCTCAGTGCAGGCACGCATAGGCATGTCATTATTTATGTCAGGCACTTTTTTCGTTATCGGGGGTTGTTTTTTTTCAATGGTTGGTGCAATGGCTGTTCTTCCGACTAGCCAAAAAGAAATTCCAAATATCAATGCAAATGCAATTATAACTCCCGCAGATAATACTGGCGATATTTTTCTATTCATATAACTTTTTTATATTAATTTTATTATCCATATTTTCAAGCCACTTCATCCAATGCATATCTATCTTTTATTTTTTCCCAAATATGCAAAGAATAATATTCCGGTTCTTTTATCTTATCCAATTCAATCAAGCCCAATTCTGCCAGAGCAACTAATGCATCCAAACCGACACCTCCCACAAACGCATATTTTATAGCGTCGCTTTTCTCTAATTCATCCAGGAGAATTTTCTGCTCCAAATAGGCCGTGTTGCTGCTATCTGCCAGCCTGCCATCACCCGCATCAAAAGATGAGCCGCGATTAAACAGCCGGCCAACTCTATCCAAGGCCAACTTCAGGTGGGATTTTACTTTATTTTCATAGCCAGCTTCATCCATAAATCCCAAATCTTTCTTTATTTTTTCTGCTTTGATGGCACTCTGATAGAATTCTTTGACGCAATCGAGAAAGTTCCCGCCTTCGATTTTTTTTAGCATAGCCCGCACATAATGTACGTGCGGAAGAGATTGCGTATTAAAAGCTCGGCGAGAAATCAGGTCCTGATTATACATCGCCCCACCTTCAGAAATAATCCCGCTTCTTCCCAGTCCGACCTTTTCCATTATGCGCAATTGGAGACCGGCTCTATTTTCTGCTTGTAAAACATGCCCCTCTATTTCATGGGCCAGCAGAACCGCCACGGCATCATAGGCACTTTTTGCCTGATCTCCGGATTTAATGACTTTCTGCCCCCCGTTTACTGACATTGACTTGGTTTCCGCCCTGGCAATAAATTGCCATTTGTTATCCGGTGCCGGCCCAATCCTATCGGAATCATAGATGTCTTCGGCCAAGTCACTGCGTAGATTATAGTGATCCAGTAACTCATTAACCATCTCACGATATTCATCTGCGCTAATCGATTTATCCAACATGACTTTCTTCTGGTCTAATCCAATCTCCTTCATCTTGGCCTCCTCTTGCAGCATATTCTCTACATATTTTTTTTCCAATCCATTAGCATAGGACGATATCTCGGGAGTGATCTGCGTAGCCCACGCGGCATTTTCTTGCCGTGAACCGCCATGTTGCAAGAGATCCAATCGGGAATAGTTCTTATCCGCGCTGCTTAGTCCGGGAAAGAGGTTAAGTAATTCTTGTTCTTCAGCGCTCAATGCCTCATCGCCAATGGCTTCTTTCATCTGATCAATTACCACGGCATCTCCAAACAATGAAGCAAGAGAAATATTAATCCGCTCCCGATAGAGTTTCAGGATTTTTCTTTTGGCCTCAGCCAGATTGCCTGACTCAACTAGCAATTGCTCTTCCTGCTCTTTGATTTCTTTTTTCAAATCGCGATAACCCTTGACCTTTTCCAATGAAATGCCAGGATCCAAGACTAGATTAATTTTTTTTGAAAATTGGATCTGCTCAAGACTGCCCAGGTTTCCATCAGCATCTAGATTTGATTCAATTTTTTCAAGCATCCTCCCGTCAGAAAAGGTCCGGCTTTTTCCAGACAGAGCCGTTCTTTTTTTAGCTGCGACATTCTTCAAATCATTTCTGTGTGCAAAAAGAAAGGCTTCTATTTCTGTCAGTGTTTCACCTTCCACAGCAACGCCCACCGTATCTAGGAATTCCTTTTTGCCGTCAGCTGTCGTCAAATATTCCAGATAGAAAAAAGTGCTCTTGGTTTTAGTTAGGAAAATATTTTCTATTTTTTCTCCCAAAGTATTTTCGAAATGAAGCAATTCTTTTCGTTCCGTCTCGGAAAGCTCCAACTTGCCAAGCTCTCCCGATTCCAACTTCTTCAACTTCGCCACCTTTTCTCCAATCCCAAAAGACGCTCTTTCTGGATAGCGATGTGTCTTTTCTTCCACTGATGGCGTGACCGGTGCTTCTGACTTCCCTGTCTCAAGATTAGGATATCCCTCTTTCATAAGCCCTAGATTATTGTCAATTATTTTAAAATTAAGTTGCTAATAGCATCAAGTTATGATTCCTTGAAAGCACATTTTCATTATACCACCAAAACAAAAACACCGCTTGCGGGGTGTTTTTTCAAATAGTCATAATTACACATACACTTTTCAACAGTTAACCAGAGCCTGCTGCATTGCACAGGCTCTTTTTTATTGCTTGTTATTCTCGTTATATAAGCGTATCTGTTTTTGAACTTCCTCTATAATGCCTTCCTTTCTTTCTCCTTCTGCCCTTTCAATTTGTCTGGATATGCGACGCACTAGTTCGATTGAATTTTCTGAAGCGGTTTGGTAGAAACTTTCATCGCCCGATCTCCATAATCTTTGCAACATTTCAAATTTTTCTTGCAGCTCTGCCAGAACCTCCGCTTCTTCTTGATTAGTCAAAGATTTCAGAAAATCCTTAGCGCTCTCACCCGCCACCCCATGAATATTTCTTATGCGAATCCTCTCTGATTGCATAGCCTCGGACTCGCGTAAATGCTTGATATGAGTAAACATTTTTTCAAAGACATTGCCAAGCTGCTCCGTTGGCATCAATTTATTTTTGTTTTTTGCGATATATTCTTTGGCATAAATTTTATCCCTATTGTCCTCATCGATGGAATCATCATCTGACTCATTGTCCATATTAAGAAAATTGCCCAGCACAAAAGCAATGATTTCGCTATTATCCCCATAGGGCAAGAGCTGATAATCAATCATCGGATCATCAATTTTTAAGACGGGAACATCAGTAATGGAAATTTCTTGCGGATCAATTTTTTTGCATTGAGTCTCCCCATTACGAAAATCCACATACCACCATTCTCCACTAGCTAGCTTAACCAGATTAACTACATGCCCCACCGGATTCGCATAATAGGTCTCGATGCCGGCACTCTCCAGAATCTCGGCACCCAAGACTGCAGCGCCGACGCAGTTAAAAAGATTTTGCTCGCGCATAGCTTTCGGCCAAGAACTCCATCGAGAACTTCCTTCGGACTCTTGAAACGTAGCGGCTTTTTGGGTTATTTTGTCATGCATTTGCAAAACATATTCTTTTTCCAATTGAGCCTTTATTTCCAGATTGTCTGCCATGACAATATTTTTGATTTTCATCTCATCCGGTTCCAATCGCCACTCTAGCAAAAGCCGTCTGGCATCATGCATCATGGATTGAAACATCCATGCTTTTATTTCTGCATTAGAAAAGTTTTCCATATCTGCTGGAACTTTTTCACAATCCACTACCAAATCAACCCACATCTGGGATAGACTTTTCTTTTCTTCCAGCGTCAATTCTTTTTCAAGGACAGACTCCTTATTTTCAGCAGCGGCATTTTCTCCACTCGAAACAGCGGGAGTGAACATTTTTTCCATACATTTTAGCAGTTAGATAATTAATTACCAACCTCCACAGCAACAAATCCCGTTTCTTTTATCGCGTAAACCGGCAGGCTTTCTGCATATTCTTCCAGCATCCTCAACCTATCCTTCCCGCTTGTTGCCGCATATTCTCCAGTTGATAAATAATGCGTTATCATCTTCACGTGCAGCATATCTAATCCTTCAAAGATTTTATCACTATCCTGGTCATAATAATATTTCGCAAACACTATAGCGCCAGCCGAAGAACCTGCTACAATCTTGCCCTCAAACAGTTCCTGGAGATTCGAGACTTTTTCCAACTGCGTTTGAAGCATCGGTGTGGATCCGCCTCGGATATAGACAATGTCACACCATTTGACCTGCTTGGCAAATTCCCCCACGTTATCACTGGCGATTTCAAATTCAATCTTCTTCTCATCCGCCTGCGCCATAAATTTAGCCTGATGTTGTTCGGATAATTCATCCCATCGATCTTTTTCTGCTGCAAAATAAACCAACAAAACCTTGACTGTCCCAGAGACAGAATTCAGAATCTTTTTATAATAATTATCATTGTTTTCACAAGGGACACCGGTCATTCCGCCATGAAGAAAATACTTGGTCATTTTTCTTTAGTTTAAAATTTATGTAAGCGATTGATTATTATAATTAACATCCTGGCTTTCTGCAGAATGTGAGAGTGTCAATCTAGCTCATAATTTTATTATACCCATATTTTTGCAAATGTGTCTCGATGTCGGCATAGCTTTTACCACACAACATTCCACCAGCGATAAGCTCATCTTGCGTTACATCTGCCAAGCAGAAATCCGGCATTTGAAAAGAATTTTTCGCTTCAACCGTTTTAAATTCAAAATCCACAACAACCAAGCCTTCAAGTTCATCCTGAAAAACATCAATTTCAGCAATCAATCCGGCATAATCAAAGTGATATCTAATCTTGCGAACTTTTTTTGATTCAACCGCAGCCAGTGCGTTGAATTCTTCCGTTGAAAGAATGATTGTATCCTCGGTCTGCTCCGATGAATCATTTCCGGAAACCGGCTGTTTTTTGGTGATTTCAAATTTATCCCCTTTCTTTCTGATTCTCAAGATGGGATGTGGAACTGTCGCCGGAATATATAGATCTGAAATTTCTCGACTTTCACATTCCAAGGCTCCTTCCGGAATAAATTTTGCCAAATAGGTTTTTTCCAATTCAATTTCTTGCATTTTGTTATGATTATTTAATTTATGTAGTTATTTTTTTCAATGTGTCAGCAAAAAGAGAAACCAAATTTATGGCATCTTTTGGATCCACGGATGAGCCTGCTGGCAAAAGATTTTTAATATCCTCGACCACCCGCAAAAACTGCGCATAGTTTTTCGCGATCCGTCTTTTATTCACTGCAAAGCCGTCCACGATATAGCTGCGTAATGTCGTAGTTGCCCATTTGCGGAATTCAATAGCTACTTTAGAATTTGTCCTATATCCAACTCCCAGAATAACATCCAGTGAATAGAATGCGACAGGCTTATCAGAATTTGCATTATGCATTTTTTGCATATTGCTTTTTTCCTCAACCTCACCATCTTTAAAAATATTTTTAATATGGCGGGATACTACAGACTGATCAACACCGAAAAGACCGACAATTTGTCCCTGCGTCGCCCAAATAGTCTCATGTGTAAAATCACCCCGCAGTTCGATAGCTCCGGATTTTGCCTGATAAATTACTACTCCTTTATTTTTTTGTGTTTTTTTCATATTTTTTAGGCTAGCTGTTTATAGTGATATTATACCACTATATATATTTTTGACAACCCCCTTTTTATTTAGAAAAGGTTCCATTTTTGGACGACCGCATTTTTTTGGTACTAAGTTCTCCTAAAGGGAAACCTTTAAGATGGATTAAATTAAAATGATAGGTCTTTGGGTTTTTCAGTTAGGCGGCGATGACAAAAATGGAATATATTTTTTGGAGATGCGATTAACTATCTAGTTATAACACCCTGGCTTTCTGCAGAATGTCGGAGTGTCAGTTGAGCGGGGATGGCCAAGACGTGATTTAGCCGATGAGCTCATAGTAGACGCCGGTACCGGTTTGTCCGACTTGGCGGATTTTGGCTTCTTTTTCCAGTTTGTCCAGTTCAATTATGTTACTCTAATTATATCACAAATATTGGCAAGCATAACATTCTAGAATTCTGTTTGCCCTATTGCTTCATGCTATTAGGGCTTACCCCGTAGCGGAAATGCTTCTGGGGCAGAATGTCGGAGTGTTGTGTGTGTGATTTTTGATGGAATCAATAGACTATGTGATGCATATTTCTAGGGCTTTTTTTATAATCTCCAAACTATCAATTGAATTATAGAATTTAATTTTGTCCGTATTTTCCAAAGATATCCACTCTGGCATAGAGATATAATCCTTCTCATGAATATCAATGTTTTCAATCGAAAGCTCTCCGCTCACAATTTCACATAAATAGTACACCAACATCGAATGCAGAGCATCCCCTTTTCGCGAATCTCCAGGCAGTGTTTTGTAGAAAGAATTCTCACATGCCACAACCCGTCCAACCTTCACATCCATTCCTGTTTCCTCTTTCACTTCACGTATCAGCGCACTTTTAATATCTTCGCCTAATTCAATTTTTCCACCAGGAAAATCAAAACCATCCCACTGCTTGGATAATAGAATTTTTCCATCTTTTATAATCACGCCATAAACCGCTGGTCGAAAAACAAGTTCTTCGGCTGAAACTTCATGCTTGTCCCCATTTCTATCTATACAAATTACTTTTTTCATATTTTTTTAAGTTTAAATTTTATGTAAGTAATTAATTGCCGTAATTAACATTCTGGAATTCTGCAGAATGTGGGAGTGTTGTTTGGACAGTGATTTTGATGCAAATAATTCATTAATGTAATTATTTTTTACTACGTACCACCAAAACAAATGTTTTTCTAATAATTGACGCAAGCACTGTCCCAAGCATTCCCGCACAAAAGACCATGAGCATAATGATATCAAGTACAAACAATTGGAGAAAGAAGTACTTGAAAGTTCTGAAAAATAATTGAAAAGCAGATGCCATTATGAGATAATCTCCGCCCACAGGATCATCAAAAACAACTGCAATATGGAAAGTTATTGTGATGGTAATCCAAGTGATAATCCAAAATAATATTGAGGCTATGACAAAATAAACCGTATACTTATTGAGCTCCTTTTGAAACAATTGATAGATCAGAGATGAGATGAAAGCAAAAACAAAGAAATAAGAATACAAATCGATGCCATATGTATTTATCAGACAATCAAAACCAGCCTCTATTTTCTTGCCGATTTGTTCTTCATGAATACTGCAAGGGCAAGGCGTTGAAAGACAAGATATTTCAGTCCCGCGCAGTGAAACCTCTTGATAGCCCGCATGATAATCTACCAATAGAATAAAAAATGGCACGAATGTCAACGCGAGAATTAAAGCACTTTTCCAAAACCAGGATTTATACATAAAATATTTATTCAATTTATTTTTTAGTTGGAGGCGCAGGTTTTCCGATAACATTCTGGTATTCTGCAGAATGTCGGAGTGTCAGTCAATAGTTTTTTTGTCATGTTTGTTATATTTTTTAATTATTTCCAAACATTCTTCAAAAGCGTCCGCCTTGCCGCCAAAAAATTCATTTTGTCCAAATTCTTCAATATCCTCACTCTCGCATAAATTCTCCTTCCACATAGTTCTATGCTCTTCTGCTAAATCTGCAATTTGCTTTTCCAACAAATCCTTGCTTGTTTTCATAGGATTAATCAAGAATTAATTTTTATTCCTGATCCATTTTTGATCGTTCTAGGATTATTGTCAAATTAAGTTAATTTATATTTTCCTGGTTCTATAAATTCCAAATACCCTTTATCCCGTAAAAACTGCAGTTGCTGACGAATCTTAGCTTTAATATTGTTATTTTCTGGATGAATTTTTTCCAAATCCCGCTCAAATTGATAAATTTCAGCTAATGAAAATTCATTCTTCCCTAATTCTTCAATGCAATTCATGGTGTCCAAAATCCAGCCTTTCAACTCTGGCTTTGTGACTTTTTTCAGAAATGCGATTTTCTGCCATTTTTGCAAAACATCTTTCTTAGATATCTCCTTGCCATTTTCGATATAAAAAATCTTACCTGAGGTAGGAATTTTGGAAAATAGAATATTTGAGCCAATCCATCCCGCCCTTTTAGCTGTTTCGTTGAGAGCTTTTCTTTTTTCAATAATTTCAGGAACAAAAAAATATTTTGGGACTACAAAAAAATCATCAACCACAAGCGCAGGCAAATATCCCA
>JBAZXY010000041.1:0-10655 GCA_041659585.1 Parcubacteria group bacterium
CTGGCGCAACATATTAAAACTGAATATGCACAAAAGCATAAAATTAATCCGGCTAACATCGTAGTGGTGGCCATTTCTTCTTGCGTAGCCAAGAAAATTAAAAAAGATTCCAATCTGGATTATGTGCTGACGATGCGTGAATTGGGCCGCATTATCCGACAAAAACACGTGAAGCTGGCGGAAGTGGCAGGTGCGGAATTTTCTCGTGATCTGTTGGTGAAAAGCAAGGGCGTGGAGAAAATGGTGCATTGCGGCGGCGCGGCGGAGCTGCTGGCTAGGAGTCTGCATTGTGAGTATCTGGTAGCTAATGAGGTGAAAGCGATAAAAAATTTGCTGGATAATCTGACTAAGAAAAGAGTGCACACAAAACTCATCGAAATGATGATTTGTCCGGGAGGTTGCGTGGGTGGAGGAGGACAGTCGCGGAAATTTTGAATTTAAAATTTAAAATGTCAGCCAGAGACTGATCCATCTTGGGCGGAAAATCCAATTAGTAGATTAAATTTTTAAAATTTGTTAATTTAGTAATTGAAAATTGATTTAAAATTTATAATTTCAAATTTAAAATTATTTATAGTATGTGTCTAGCAATTCCGGGGAAAATTTTGAAAATCAAAGGGCAAATCGCCGAGGTGGATTTTGATGGTATTGTGAAAGACATCAATATCGCGTTGGTGGACGCGGTCGTCGGCGAATACGTCATGGTGCACGCCGGCTTTGCCATTGAAAAAATGGAATCGGAGCAAGTGGATTATATCCATTCCATCATCAAGGAGAAAAAATAATACATAGATAAGCAAAATTAAAACAAAGCATGAGCGGATTGGTAATCACTGCAAATCAACTATTTTTGTTATATTTCTAACAAATTAACCTAAATCCTACAATAATCCTATTTTTATTGTACATTAGTTTCTTTTCTAGCTAGCCTAATAACAAAGATAGAAATAGCTCCCCTAGGGACTTGCTTTGTTCTGCGAGGTGTGCTATAAAATAATATTGTCCTTTGACATTTGAATAAAGAGAAAAATAGCTTGATAACATAGAAACTATAGGAAGTTAAAAACAAAATTAGCTTCTTGAGTGAGGCAGGGGAGGATGGTATGTGTAAATGCAGTGGATGTATTTGGAATTTAATGTTTATTGGTATCATTTTGGGCATTGTAATAAATATCGGAGGTTGCAGTGAAAGCAATCCGGCTGATCAACTCAGTAAAATCACTGATATGCAAAAAAAATTGCGAAGTCAGATTGAAACAATTAGCAAGACTCAGTCCCAATATCAAGAAACCATAAATGATTATAGTAATGAAATCAAAAAAGAAAAGGAGGCCAAACACATCACTTCCTATGCTCAAGCTTCAGAAAGGGTAAAATATAACATCCAGCTCATCCAAGAGGTTGATGCTTACCAAACAGAGTTAGTTAAAATTAAACAAGTAACTGAAAATGGTTTGGAGGAGGCAATCTATGCAGAGCGTCGACTCAATGCTAAATTCCTTATGGCTAAAACCATTGGTGATGGCAAAGTTCTCAGTCAAGAAGTAGATGGTCTACTCAAAAAGTATGGCCCGCTCATGGATCAATATGTCATCGATCCTAAGAAGCTCACCATCAAATCTCCGGAAGAGATTTGGGAGCAGATTGGGGGTGAAAAGAGGCAGGAGACAAAACAGCAGCTTCCTAAGAGATCATTATCGGATTTGGATGGAAAAGAGCGTATCAATCATGAAGAGGTAATCACGGTTTTTCTCAAATAACACACGAGGGGGATAGAATGAAAAAATTCATACTAGGTGCAGGGTTGTTGTTGTCGGTGTTGTTGGTGTTTGGGGTGATTTTCTACGGCAATGTCATTGCAGCGCTTTGGTTTATTCCGCATATTATGGAATGGCTTGAGCCGCTTGGCGTGGGAAAATATTTTTCTTTAGTGCTAGCAATTCCGCTGGCCGTTTGGATCAGCATTTCCATTGGAAAGGTAATTTCTTTCAATCGGGAAAAGCGGTTGCAAGGAATTCTAATGGCGACAGGGGCAGTTGTTGCGTTGGCGCTTTTGCTTGGGGTGATGACCAGGAATTATCGTTTTGATCCCCAAAGTGGCAGTCCTCAGTATTCATTTTCTTGGGATGTTAATGGGGGAGTGAAGATCCTTCCAAAAACCATGAAAGTTGATCCTGAGACCGGTGCGAAGACGATGCCGTTGTTGCCTAATATCGTTCAAGGAAGCGCTGCTTCCAAAGACGGAACTCCTTCATTTGCTCCATTGAGTGTGTCGAAAAATTCTCGTTTTTTTTCTCCTGATGGAATGGCACTCTTCTATTATTATGAATATGCCGATGGAAGAATCGAGTTTTTTTCTCATGGCGGGGTTCATCCTCAGATAGGCGCACCACTTTTTCCGGTAAATGATGTAATTATGAAGAAATTCAATGACTATCTATCTTCCGGCAAAGAAAAGCTCATCCTTGGGTATGATAAACATCTGGATGGTGCACAACTGATTGAGCAAAAGGATGCTTCTTCAGGTGATGCCCAGTCGAGTGAGCAGAAAGTTTCTCCCTATCAAAATGTTTCTCAAGGAGGACTACGCAAGATGAGTGAGGCATATAAGTATTATTAATTGATAGGTTGCAGAAAAACATCCAAAAAAGGAGCGTGTTATGAAAATGAAAAAAATTGACAAGAACACTGTCAAATCTGCATTGCAATATATCGGAGCGTTGGTGATTGCAATAGTTCCGGTGTATCTGCTTTCTAGCAAAGCCAAACAGGTCATCGATCAGCAAACAGAAACGGCGCATAACAAAACGCAAACGCTTAGCGGCAAGATCAAGAGCTGGTTCCAGGGTGCAGAGTCTGAGGATGCATCTCAATCGAAGTCGGATAGCTAGATAAGAAACTCTAGCGCCACAACCAAAACCCCCATTTCACAATTGAAATGGGGGTTTTCTAATACATAAAAAACAAATTTAATTTGTTACATTTCTAACAAATTAACCTAAATCCTATGAATACCCTATTTTTATTGTACATTAGCTTCTTTTCTAGCTAGCCTAATAACAAAGATAGAAATAGCTCCTTTAGGGACTTGGTTTTTTCTACAAGGTATGCTATAAAATAATGTTGTCCTTTGACAAATGAATAGAGAAAGAAGTAGCTTGATAATATAGAAACTATAGGAAGTTAAAAACAAAATTAGCTTCTTGAGTGAGGCGAAGGAGGTGGTATGAGTAATATAACTATTGTATTTGCTATTTTGAGTGGAATCCCGATGTTTTGTGCTTTGGTATGTTTTTTTGCTCCTGATTCAAACGAAGAAAAAGTAGAAAAATCTAAAAAAAGTGCCTGGTGCTACTCCTTAACCACTATTGTCCTCCTTTTTATATTTGGTTTCTTGTTGTACTGTGATATAAGGGAAATTCATATTAGTAATTTAACTATTGTATTTGCTATTTTGAGTGGAATCCCGATGTTTTTTGCTTTGGTATGTTTTTTTGTTTTTGATTCAAGCGAAGAGGGAATGGAAGACTCTAAAAAAAACGCCTGGCATTTTTCCTTAATTACTATGATACTTTTTTCTATATTTGGCTACTTGTTGTATGATGATGTAATAAAGCAAATACACGAAAACAGCTCAGCCGGCCAAATGGAGAAAATCACCGATATGCAAGTCGGACTCCGAAAGCAGATTGAAAACATTAGCAAAGCTCAATCTGTATATCAATCCGACATCGAGAAATACAGCAATGAAATCAAAAAAGAAAAGGAGGCCAAACACATCACTTCCTATGCCCAAGCTTCAGAACGGATGAAATACAATATCCAGCTCATCCGAGAAGTAGACGCCTATAACACAGAGATAGCTAAAATCAAGCAAGTAACTGAAAACGGACTTGAAGAAACTATCTATAAAGAGCGTCGACTCAATGCTAAGTTCCTCATGGCTAAAACCATTGGTGATGGCAAAGTTCTCAGTCAAGAAGTAGATGGTCTACTCAAAAAGTATAGCCCGCTGATGGATCAATATGTCATCGATCCTAAGAAGCTCACCGTCAAATCTCCGGAAGAGATTTGGGAGCAGATTGGGAAGTGACGCATTAAATGGATTGCAATCCAAGCCCTGCTTCTTGCAAGCAGGGCTTTATTTTTCCTGAAAGCATTGAGGAGAAGAAGATGAATAACTTGAAAAATATAAGGAGGAAATCATGGTGACGCTGCTCGGTGTTTTGGCTGGTTTAGGCTTTGGTTCGTTTTGTTTGCATGCGCTGATCAAATTGTTCGGAGAGAAAAACAATGTGATTTTGAAAAACATCATCACTCCTGCACTTTGCGGCATTGAAAAGAGTATATCACAAAAAACAGGAGATGCAATTGGGCAGATTCAAAGTCAAGCTCAATCATATCTTCAAAGTGTGCCAGCAGATATGCGAGGCGATGTTGAAAAAATGATGGACAAAGGCTTTGCTTCTTTGTATGAATTGTTTCCACAAGACCGGCTCGAAGACATTGGTATTCATGATGAGGCGATTATCACCATCACCAATGATCGGATGCAGCCATTTCAGCTGTCCGGGTCTATGGTGAAAGAATGTCAAAAGATTGTGACAGGCAAAACGGGGGATATGGAAAAAGCTCGAGCAATCTTTGATTGGTTTGAGACCAACATTTCCTACGATCATGCCCGGGCAGCGAGAACCGGCAGCGGATATCGCAATGCTCGCCAAGTCTTTGACGATAGGAAGGGCATATGTGGAGAAATGACATTTCTCTATGTGGTCATGGCATGGTATTCCGGCATCTTATCAGCTTGCTATGTGCATGTCGAAAAAGACTATCGTGGCGAGCAGGTGTGTCATGCTTGCGCCGGCTTCAACCATCACGGCAGGATTGCTCTGGTTGATCCGGCCTATGGCATGTTTGATGTTCAGCATCAGGAATGCAAAGTGAAGGATAATCAGGAAACAATCGATACCTTCAAATCTTGGAATTGATTTGTTTGCTTTCAAGAAGTGTTCAAGGTGGCATTGCCACAACCAAAACCCTCATTTCACAATTGAAATGAGGGTTTTCTAATACACCAAAAAACAAAGATCTTTGTTACATTTCTAACAAATTAATCTAAATCCTACAATAATCCTATTTTTATTGTACATTAGTTTCTTTTCTAGCTAGCCTAATAATAGAGATAGAAATAGCTCCTTTAGGGACTTGCTTTGTTATGCGAGGTGTGCTATAAAATAATGTTGTCCTTTGACAAGTGAATAGGAAAAGAAACAGCTTGATAATATATATAAACCATAGGAAGTTACAAACAAAATTAGCTTCTTGAGTGAGGCGAAGGAGGAGGTATGAATGTTATGGAGATAACGTGGCATGAATTTTGGAATGTTTTATGGGGAGACTGGCAAGGTTTTTGGTTTGTTATCGGTGTATTATTAATTTTGTTTGGTATTGTAGTTTGGATTAATCAACGTAAGTTTGGTCGTAGGAGTGATTTGAATCTTGCTAGGGGTATATTTATAGGGGGCATTGTTCTTGTCATAGGGACAAATTGGTATACTTTGGAGAGATTAAACTCTATTATTGATTGGAGAAGAGAAGAGTATCAAAAAAAACTTACTGCAGAGGAAGACGAGGCAGAAACAGTAAGACGAGCTCAAATTGCTAAGGAAATCGAAGAATCCAAGCCGGAAAACCAACTTCGGAAAATCACCGATATGCAAGCCGGACTCCGAAGGCAGATTGAAAACATCAGCAAAGCTCAATCAGTCTATCAATCCGACATCGAGAAATACAGCAATGAAATCAAAAAAGAAAAGGAGGCCAAACACATCACTTCCTATGCCCAAGCTTCAGAACGGATGAAATACAATATCCAGCTCATCCGAGAGGTAGACGCCTATAACACAGAGATGGCTAAAATCAGGCAAGTAACTGAAAATGGTTTAGAAGAAGCCATTTATACGGAGCGTCGACTCAATGCCAAATTTATTATGGCCAAAACCATTGGTGATGGCAAAGTTCTCAGTCAAGAAGTAGATGGTCTACTCAAAAAGTATGGCCCGCTCATGGATCAATATGTCATCGATCCAAAAAAGCTCACCGTCAAATCTCCGGAAGAGATTTGGGAGCAGATTGGGAGGTGACAAATATTCAACCTATTAGGAGGATGGTATGCTATTAGTATATGCAATATTGTTGGGCATTATCGTGATAGCCATTCTCCTTATTTCCCGAAAATTTGTGTGGAAATGTGTGAAGGAGGGCAAGATCGACACAGCTCAAAAGGCTCATGCTTTCAACAAGAGTGTGCATGCAGCAGCGCGTGAAGGAGTGTCTTTGATGAAAGATCATTTAGTGATTAATAATAAGTATGGAGTGATGGGTAATTTTGTGGGGATGTGTTATCTGCTCGGCGCAGATGCAGTCTTGAAACGATATGATTGTTCCAAGGTTATCCGTGACGAAATGCAAAAGAAAGTTTCGGAACTGCTGCAGTTCATTGATGTCTCAATACTTGAATCAAAACATCCGGAGGTGGAAGAGTTCCTCAAAAGTCTCAAACAAGATGTCATAGAACGGCAATATTTGTTTGAGAATATTCAGGAGATTTCTGATATCTCGGATATGTTGCATTTCATCCAAGACATCAAGAACGATGCGGATGCTGCGTCACAAATCCAAGAAGACATAGCTGAAGATGAAATGGCTAGTGACAAGACATGGTATGAATATCTCGAAATAAGCAAAGAGGCTTCTCTGGAGGAGATTAAGAAAGCTTATCGAACGCTTGCTAAGAAATATCATCCAGATTTGAATCCTGACCCGATGGCGGGGGAGATGTTTCGAAAAATCAGCGAAGCATACCAAATACTTTCTTGTTCTCAGAAGAGAAAGGAATATGATAAGACACTTGCATAGGAGGTGGTTATGTTACCAAGCAAAAGTGATGTGTCAGGAAGCGTGGCGGTCAATGGAGCTGCAAAGCTCAAAGAGCTCATGCAAAAAAGACAAGGAAGAAATGAGGCGGTGCCAAAAGAACCAAAGACACAGCCATTTCAAGGGGTATTTACTTTTGATGTGACTGGAAGCATGTTTGGATATTTTGATGCATGTCGTGAAAACATCGCCAACATTACGAGCCAGATTCATAAGCAGAATCCTGTGTCACAATTTTCCATAGGATATTTTCGAAATCGCGGAGATGAGGATGCATTCGGTTTAACGAAATTTCATTCAGATGAGAAATCTATCGCCCAAGAAATCGGGAATATCAAAAAAGGTGGTGGCAGTCCTGATTGGCGTTGTTGTGTGCAACGTTGTTTGCACGCGGCAAATTCACTCACGTGGCAGGAGGAAAGTGCGAAAGCGCTTGTCTGCATTGTTGATCAATATCCGAATGGTGTGCATGGAGCAACTAGTGCCTGCTCGCATAAGATTGATTGGTCATATGAAATCGATAATCTTCAAGAAAAGGGGGTGCGGGTGTATCCTGTTTTTGTCGGAGATGATGAAGAGATCAAGGGCTTCTATGAGCAAATTGCTCAGCGCACTGATGGACGTCTCCTCCCTATTTCCGATATGCATCTGATAACAGATATGTTGGTTGCGATTGCCATCAAGGAAACCGGTGGGAGTGTGCGTGAATATATTCAGCGATTAGAGAAAATGGGAAAACTTTCCATTGCTCACAAGCAAACGCTCCTGCTGCTTGAATAAGGCAACAAAGAAAGTTCTATTTTTCTTAGAATTTTTCCACAACAAAAACCCCCATTTCACAATTGAAATGGGGGTTTTCTAATACATAAAAAATAAATCTTTTTGTTACATTTCTAACAAATTAATCTAAATCCTATAATAATCCTATTTTTATTGTACACTACCTTCTTTTCTAGCTAGCCTAGTAACAAAGATATAAATAGCTCCTCTAGGGACTTGCGTTTCCCCGCAAGGTATGCTATAAAATAATGTTGTCCTTTGACAAATGAATAGGAAGAGAAACGGCTTGATAATATAGAAACTATAGGAAGTTAAAAACAAAATTAGCTTCTTGAGTGAGGCGACGGAGGTGGAAGATGAGAAGTTGTCAATATTGTATCGCAAAAGTTAATATCTATGTTTGTTTGGTGGCGATAGTTATATTTTTGGGAATAATTATGCAAAGCAATGTTTCTCATGCTCAAGGTGTGATGGATGCTATTAATGAATTCCTTGAAGAAGATAAAAGGAAGCAGGAAGAGCTGTATGGGGAAATAAGGCGAGATATTGCAGATTTATATTCAGTAATCTCTGGTAAGCCTACTCGTGAACAAAGAGAGCTTCAGGAGTTATTAGAAAAGCAACAACGTATTGCCTATGAAAACAGCTTCGAGGGTCAACTTGCACGAATTCATGGTATGCAGCAAAAATTGCAAACACAACTCACAACCATCTCGGAATCTCAATCGCAAAACCAATTAGATATTGAGAAATTCAAGCAGGAGATTGTCAAGGAAAAGAAATTAAAAAGAATCACTTCATATGCACAAGCAACTGAACGGATGAAATACAACATCCAACTCATCCGAGAGATGGATGCTTATCAAGCGGAATTATCTAAAATCAAGCAAGTAACAGAGCAAGGCATGGAGGAGGCGATGTATTCGGAGCGAAGCTTTTGCGCAAAAGAACGCATGGCAAAAGTTGTTGGGGGCGGTAAAGCACTTGGTCAAGAAGTTGACAAGCTTCTTGAAAAGTATGGTCCGCTGATGAATCAATACGCTATTGATCCCAAGAAGCTTACTGTCAAATCTCCAGAAGAAACCTGGAAGCAGGTTGTGGGTAGGTCTTACTTTGATTTTTTGGGAATATTCCTATAACTAAAACCCTCATTTCACAATTGAAATGAGGGTTTTTTCTATATAATTTTGGTCACATGTTTTTTAATGAGCTGATCTGTGCTAGAATTAGAATATTATTATGCAAGAAATAATCCAAAATATCCATAGCTTAGCTCAAAAAATCGGGCGACCGGTGCGACTCATGGAACTTTGTGGTACGCATTCCCAGACCATTGCCGAGCACGGAATCAAAGAATTGATGCCGAAGAACGTCAAATTAGTTTCCGGACCTGGCTGCCCGGTGTGCGTGACGGATCAAGCGGACATTGATGTGATGGTGGGCTTGGCTTTGGCTGGCATTCCCGTGGCCGTCTATGGCGACACGATGCAAGTGCCGGGCAATGTGATGAGTTTGGAAGAAGCCAGACGACAAGGGGCGGACGTGAGCGTGGTCTATGACATCACAGAGGCAGTGCAGATGCAAAAAGAAAAACCGGACTTGGTTTTTTTTGGCCTGGGATTTGAAACCACGACCGGCATGACAGCTTGGGCTATTAAGCAAGGGTTGATGGTCTATTGCGCGCACAAACTTTTTCCGCCGGCCATGGCAGCCCTTTTGGCGAACAAAAAAATCCAAGTGGATGGCTTCATTGATCCGGGGCACGTCAGTGCGATGATTGGCACACAGGTGTATGAGCAATTTGCGATTCCGCAGGTAGTAGCTGGTTTTTCCGGGGAAGATGTTTTGCGGGCCATTGCGATGTTGCTGACACAGATTTTAGAAGGTCGGAAAGATGTGGAAAATGATTATGTGCGTTTAGTGAAAAAAGAGGGGAATGCCAAGGCGATGGCCTTGATGGCGGAAGTTTTTGAAACCAGCGACGCGCGGTGGCGCGGATTGGGCGAAATCAAGAGCTCCGGTTTGAAAATCCGCAAAAAATATCGCAATCAGGATGCGGCCTTTGTCTATCGTGATTTGATTGCCAAAATAAAAACAGAAATCAAGATCAAACCGTCCGCTTGCCAATGTGGCTTAGTTCTGCAGGGCTTAATTGAACCGCAGCAATGTCCCATGTTCGGACGCGCCTGCACCCCCGACAAACCTCAAGGCGCCTGTATGGTGTCGGTGGAAGGGAGTTGTCATGTAGAGTTTCGGCATAATAAGGGATGATATAATCTTCTTAACGATTTCTCAAAAAACAAACATAAAAAGGTCTATTTTTTTGAGACTGACGTTTTTCTGTCTATTGCAAGATAAGCCAAAAAAAAGTATAATAATAATATCAAATAGAAGAAATAAACATGTCAGAACCGATTATCTCAGTTGAGAAAATGAAGATCATTTATAATAAAGGCAAATCCAATGAAGTGCGTTCATTGGATGGTGTTGATTTGCAAATTTTCCCACATGAATACGTGATTATTCATGGTCCATCTGGTTGTGGCAAGTCTACTTTGATGTATTCTATTGGTGGATTTCAAATCCCTACTGACGGGGAGGTAGTGGTGGAGGGAAAGCAAATTTCTAAGATGTCAGCTAAGGAGATTGTGACATTGCATCAGACTGGAGTGGGCATGATTTTTCAGGCTTTCTATCTCATCCCCACTTTGACGATATTGGATAACATTTGCTTGCCTAGGACATTTATGGGTGAGGATCTAAAAACGCGTCGCGAGGCTGGTATGACGCTATTGCGGAGATTCGGTATTATGGAGCAGGCGCATAAATTTCCCAGTCAACTTTCAGGAGGACAAAAGCAGCGCGTGGCCATTGCCAGGTCATTAGTTAATAATCCGCAAATCATTTTAGCGGATGAGCCGGGGGAAACCTGGATA
>JBAZXY010000042.1:0-10473 GCA_041659585.1 Parcubacteria group bacterium
GATAAAAAAATCATGCGCCGAACGATGTGGATTTGGTTGCCTTTCTATGCTCTCATTCGTTTGTCGCGTGAGGTGCTGACCAAAAAGAAATAGAAAAAAGACCATCGCACTTAGCAGATGGTCTTTTTTTATGGCGAAAGCTTATTTTACTTTTTCGATGAATTTGGCGAAAATGGTAGGATTCTCCATGGCCATCTGAGAAAGCACTTTTCTGTCGATCTCAATATTCTTAGTGGTCATAGTATGGATGAGTTGGTTGTATTTCACGCCTAGCTCTCGCACGGCGATACCCAATCTAGTAATCCACAGGCGGCGCATATCTCTTTTTTTGGCCCGTCTGTCTCGATAAGCATATACCCCAGCTTTGATAACAGCTTGTTTGGCTGCTCGATAAAGGGAGCTTCTTTTCCATCGGTAACCCTTGGCATCTTCTAGGACATTTTTTCTTCGCTTGCTAGCGGAGACTCCTCGTTTAACTCTTGTCATGTTTTCGTGAATTTTAAATTTTAAATTTTGAATTTTAAATGAAATTCAAATGAATAAATTTTTAATGATTTAGACATTGGATAATTTAAAATGGATTTAAAATTTGTAATTTGTAATTTAAAATTTATTAATGATATTATCGTCGACTGCTTTTGCTGGGTAAGGCGCGGAGCATATTTTTTTCATCTGCTTTGAAAAGCTGCACATCGCCTCCTTTGGCCATTCCTTCTCTGCCAGTATCCTTACGATTGTAATGATTGTGTCCGGTTATTCTTCGAGTGACCTTTCCTGTCCCAGTAACTTTTACTCTCTTGGCAGCCGCTTTCTTCGTTTTTAATTTAGGCATGGTTGTATTAATTTTCTCCCGCTAAGCGGGATGAAATTTATAATTTAAAAATTTATATCTTATAAGGGTAGATTCAATTAGCTAGCTATTATCTCAGGCGCAATAACTGTATTAAATCCTCCTGGATATCGCTTAACTTCCTGTTCTGTTTTAAAGGGGACAGCAATTGTTTTCATGAATCTTTCTAGGTTGGCTCTGGCCAGGTCTTGATGAGCCTTTTCTCTTCCGCGTAAGAAGATTTCAATCTTTACTTTCTGTCCTTTTTGTAAAAACTTTTCCGCCATAGTGCGCTTGACTTCTAAGTCATGTGTGTCAGTGCGAAAACCAATGCGAATGCCTTTGGTATCAATTTTCTTTTGCTTGCCTTTGTTAACACGATCAACTTTAGATTGTTGGTATTGAAACTTTCCATAATCCATGATTTTGCAAACAGGGGGTTTGGCGGTCGGTGCAATTTCCACTAAATCTAGGTCTTGTTGTTGAGCCATAACCAAGGCTTCTGCGGGAGTCATGACTCCAAGCTGGTTTCCGGCGTCATCAATAACTCGAATTTGTGGCACCCGAATATATTCATTGATTCTGGTCAGCGGGCCTTTTCTAACAAAAGGCTTCTTGTTTGGTACTCTTCTAATGATTTTAATCTTAATTATTATTTTGTGGAGATGATGGGAATCGTCAGCCATAGGCTGATCAGCCTATGGCTGAAACCCATTATCAGGTGGAGATGGCGAGAATCGAACTCGCGTCCAAAATTATTCACCTAGAACAATCTACAAGTGTAGCCTGCTTATTGGTTTCGCTAGGGGAGTGATAAGCAAACAAAACCTTCCCTAACTATTTCTAATGTAATTTTACTAAATTTGCTTAGAAAAGACAAAGGTAGCTATTCTAATGATATGACACCGAGGTCCGCCTATTAGAAATCGACGGTTCGATGACTACGGCTTTCTCGCGAAGCGAGAGTTAGGCTGTAGCAACCGCAAAATTAGAAGTAAATGCTTGCGCAAATACTGATTTTGCTTTTGTTATGAAGTTTGCACTTATAACTTTGATGCATATTTAACGAGTAATCATCATGCTCGACTTGCATATTCTAAATGTACAACCTGTCGAAACCAGGCATCCCCGGACCGCTGCGCGGTAATTTTTAATTTCCAATTTTTAATTTTTAAATAATTTCTAAATTCCAAAATGTTTAAAACATTAAAAAATAAGATTTATTTATAAAATTAAAAATTACAAAATTTAAAAATTTTTATTCTTCATGATTCGCTGCATATTCCGATTATCCTCTCTTTTGGCTATATCAGCCCGTTTATCAAATTTCTTTTTTCCTTTTCCCAAGCCAAATTCCAGTTTCAATAGACGCCTCTTAGTATACACGCGAATAGGGACTAATGTCAAGCCTTGCACGCGAACTTTACCCATTAAATGCTTGATTTCAGATTTTTTTAGAAGCAGTTTTCTGGGTTGGGTGGGTTCATAATTTTTGATTTCTCCAGCTTGTTTATAGGGGGTGACGTGGGCATTGGTGAGGTAGAGCTCAGAGCCGTGGATGGTGACAAAGCTTTCTTTGAGGCTGATATGCCCCATTTTAATGGATTTCACCTCCTGCCCGCTCAAAACCAAACCAGCCTCATACTTATCTGAGATGTCGTAGTCAAAATGAGCTCTTTTGTTGCTGGCTAATGTTCCCATAGGGATAGTTTATCATTTAAATAGGGGATAGTACAGGGTGATAAAATTTTGAATTTCTAATTTTAAATTTAAAATCTAGCCTTCTTTTATAGAGTATAGATAAATTCCCCCCCTACAAAGCCATATCTTTCTATGTTATAATGTAAATAAGACAAATCAGTGCCGTATACACTAAGAAAAAAGTTTAACCATCCGCTTAACGCATGCTTTTCGATAAAAAATCAAAACCAACCAACACCAGGCTTTGGGTGATGATAGCTATTATCGCTGTTTTTGCTGTTTTCCAAACTACTTTTGCCGCCACCGGCCTCAACAAACAAATCAACTATCAAGCCAAACTCACCAATAACCTTGGGGTATCTGTTCCCAATGGCAACTATGATATCGTTTTCAAAATCTATGACGCCGCAACAGCTGGCACTACTTTGTGGACCGGCACCTACACTGCGGCTAATAGCAACCCCATTACAGTTACCAATGGAGTCTTCAATGTTCTCCTGGGTTCTGGCACCGGCAACACTCTGGCTCTGGATTTTTCCACTGATTCATATTACCTAGGTGTCAAAGTAGGAGCAGACGCGGAAATGACTCCCCGAAAAAGACTGGGTTCCACCCCGCAAGCTTTCAACGCCAACAATCTCATTGGAGATGGTTTCATCAAGCTTACCGGCACCCCTACTGGCAACAATGTGGATCAAGGGACAATATATATCAACCCTACCACTGCTACTTCCGGCTACACCCTCCTGGGACTAGCCGTCAACGGCGCACAAAAATTCAAAGTGGATGAGGCGGGGAATAGCACGCAAGCGGGCACGCTCACAGTGAGCGGCACCGGCAATTCAACTTTTGCGGGTAACGTTGGGATCAGCGGTATCCTCTATGATTCCAGTGCGGACGCCGGTATCAGTGGTCAGATTCTTTCTTCGACAGCCACCGGCACTAATTGGATTAACGCGCCTAGTAATATGGTTATTGGCGGCACGATTAATGGCGCCACAGCCGGCTCCATTCTCTTCGCCGGCACAGCCGGGGTGCTCACGCAAGACAACGCTAATTTTTTTTGGGATGATACCAATAATCGTTTAGGGATTGGGACGGCGAGTCCTGGCGGAATGCTTGATATTATAAAAACACATGCTTCAGGCACTACTCAAGAGATGTTTAGAGCTGCTTTTGATGCTAATTGGGGTTTTCGTCTGGTGCAGAATTATGTGGGGGCGGGAGATATAAAATATGAGATGAAGGAGAAATATAATGGGACAGAATATGATGTTTTGGCATTTAAAAGTGGTAATGTCGGAATTGGGACGACAGGTCCTGGAGCAAGACTGGATGTTTCCGGTGGCTCAATCAGAACTACTAACCAACTAATTTCTACCGTCGCTATAGGCACAGCTCCATTGGCAGTTTCCTCTACCACTCTCAATACAAGTTTGAATGCGGATATGGTGGATGGACTGCATTCAACGTCTTTCTATGCTGCATCTAATCCTTCTGGTTATATTACTTCGTCCGGTAGGGCTTATCCAAGACGTTCCGATGGAGCGGATCTTAATTTTTATTGGAGTGGTCAAGGTGGACAGCCAACCTGGTTATGGGGCGGTGAGGATGGAGCTAATATGTATGTCTATAACCCAAGTAATTTTGTTGTAAATAATATATCAACCCCAACAAGTAGCTATAAGCATATTGGTGCTTGGGGTGTTGGGAGAACCGCTGTTGGTGCAATTCTTGTTAATACTGCATATATGGCTGATCAGGCAAGCTATACAAATACTGCGGGACTCTATTATCAGGGTGGCGCTGTCGGAATTGGAACAGCGAGTCCATCAGATCAACTTACTATATTTAAATCAGATGGAGCAGGTGACGCATCTATGATTATTGGCAATGATACTTCTAATAAATTCGGAAGGTTAGCGTATAGTGATGGATCTGATTTTTTTTCAATTCAAGGTGGGTCGTGGGGAGGAACAACGAGGCCACTTGTTCTTCAGGGGGGTGGCGGAATTGTTGGCATTGGAATGTTTAATGGAGATACGAACATCCGAGCTTTAGTTGCTGGCAGAGGTACAACCTCAGCTACGTGGGGATTAGTTGTGCGTGATTCTGGCGGTGTCACTAACAACTTCTTTATTCGAGATGATGGGTATGGTTATCTGCGGGCTGCCGCTTGGGCTTACGGTTCCGATCGTCGTCTCAAAGAAAACATCACCAATCTCAATTATGGCCTAGATACTATCCTCGCTCTTAATCCGCAAAAATTTGACTACATCAGTGGCGTGAAAAATCAACTGGGTTTCATCGCTCAAGAAGTGCAACCGATTATTCCAGAATTAGTATCCACTAGTGAAGATGGTATGTTGGCTTTGCAAACAGATATGTTGATTCCAATTATGGTCAACGCCATGAAAGAACAACAAACCCAAATATTGGGAATCGCCAATAATCAAACAGCAATAACCACCAACCTCGATGAGCTCACGCTCAAAACCGACCAAAACATTACCACTCTCCAACAACTCCAAGCCTCCATCGACACTCAACTAGGCGTAGTGCAAACCAGCCTCACAAATCTCACAATGGCAGACACCCAACAAAAAGACAGACTCACCGCTCTAGAAACCACCACCGCCCAACACACCACTAGAATCACAGACTTGGAAAATCTCACCCTCGCTCTACAATCTCAAATCCAAACTTTGCAGAATCTAAGCAATCCAGAATTAGACCTGGCTCAAATCACTCTTAACACAGAAGACATCTCTTCTCTCAAAACTCTTCTAGGCATCAATCCTGACAAACCGGGAGATGTTTCCCTTGCCGGAAAACTCACTGCAGAAACCCTGGAAACGGGACTGCTGACCGTTAAAGTGGTGGATGAAGAAAGCACGACTATCGGCACAGCCACCATTTCAAATGGAGAAACTAGCGTAGTGGTACCGACTACAGCAGTGAGTGCAGATAGTAAAATTTTTGTGACAGTGAGAAAGGCAGATGAGGCGGTGCCGGTGAAGGTGGGGACTATTGTGGCGGGGGAAAGTTTTGAAATCGAAATTAGCAAAATCCTAGTCAGTCCAACAGAGCTGGATTGGTGGATTATCGAGGCGAAATAGTGCTGGACAGAGGGGTTAGAATGTGCTATAATTGTAAAAGACAAGTGGAAAAGCTTCCATAATAAAAAACGGGTGAATAACCCGTTTTTGCTTTAGCTAGAATATAATACATATGAAAATCAACAAAAAAATGGTTAATAGATGGCAATTTATAGCTCTTGGGGCTGTTCTTTCGGTTTGGCCGGGAATTTCCTTTGCTCAAGAGGCAACTGCCGTCAGACTGGGTCGGGGTGGGGAGGGGAATGTTTTTGTCTTGCAGGAAAAAGACGGTATTTTAGATGTTGCTACCGGGGAACTGTCTCAAGAATTCAAAGAAGAAAAGCGCAGTCTGGCAGTTGAGCCAGAAAAAGTCTTGTCATTGGGAGATTTGCGGATTGATTCCGGGAATATCGAAAAAATAGAGAATAGTAATGATGTATTGCTGACAAGTAGAAAAGAAACAGAAAAAAAATTAACTTCAAGCAAAAAAAACCCAATAGTGTCGGACATCACTAAGAAAGAATTTGATGCAATTTTGCCACCAGGAGAGGCTCCTTGGGCTGCTTGGATAGATGATGTGTGGAATGTGGGTCAGGATGTGGTTTTCGGTTCCAGGGTAACTTTTGAGGACTCGGTGGATTTTCTCTCGCAAACTATTTTTATGGAGCGAATTATGTTTGCTGACCAAGATATGGCGGGTCGGGCCACAATTAAAAAAGGTGGCGATAGCACGCACGTGGTTTTTCGCAGCAGTTATAGTGTGAAGCCCTATGTGGTGGCTGTGGCCAATAGTGATTTTGCTGCATTGCGAGTGGCGAATGTTTCGGAAGAGGGTTTTGATATTCTGACGCGAGATAAAACAGCAGAAGATTTGACACTCACTTGGCACGCCGTGGCTATTTTTAATCGATAATAAAGTTTTTCACTTGTTAAGTAAAAGAAAGATCATCCGAGGGTGATTTTTTTTGTATTGATTCTTGTCGCTAATTGTAGTATGATTGGGTGACCTAAAAATATTCCACTTTTCTTTTCCTAAAAGAAAAGTGGAGAAAAGAAAAAGGCGAAGTGGAAATTTTCTTCATGATTTAATTTAATGAAAATATATGGAAAAAATCATTATCAAGGGGGCGCGTGAGCATAATCTGAAAAACATCAGCTTGGAGCTGCCCCGCGACAAATTCATCGTTTTCACAGGGATTTCCGGGTCAGGAAAAAGCACCTTGGCTTTTGATACGATTTTTGCCGAAGGGCAGCGCCGTTATCTAGAAAGCTTATCTTCTTATGCCCGGCAGTTTTTGGGGCAGATGGACAAACCGGATGTCGATTATATTGAGGGGCTGTCGCCGGCTATTTCCATTTCCCAAAAAGCGTCCTCGCAAAATCCGCGCTCCACAGTGGGGACAGTGACCGAAATCCATGATTACCTGCGCTTGCTGTTTGCCAAAATCGGTGTTCCTCATTGTGCGATTTGCGGGCGGGAAATCACCAAACTTTCCACGGATGAAATCGTGGATCGGGTGCTAGCGGTGGGGGAAAAGGAAGAAATAGAAATTTTGGCCCCAGTCGTGCGGCAACGCAAAGGGGAATATACGTCCCTACTGGAAGAGATGTGGAAGCGTGGTTTTTCTCGCGCTTATGTGAATGGAGTGTCAGTGGAATTGGGGGTAAAAATGGAAGAAGTGGTGCAGCTAGCCCGCTATAAAAAACACAGTATCGACATTGTGATTGATAAAATAGTGATTGCAGAAGAAAATCTTTCGCGTATTTTTGAGGATGTGGAAAAAGCTTTGCGCTTGGCGGAAGGAATAATAAAAATAAAAATCTCCAATCCCAAATCCCAAATCTCAAATCTCAAAGCTAGGGCTGTAAAGAATAATAATAATGCAAAAGTAGAGCAGCAGGCGGAATGGGTGTATAATCAAAATCTGGCTTGTCCGGAGCATGAGTTGGAATTTCCGCCGCTGGAACCGCGGTTGTTTTCGTTTAATTCTCCTTATGGTGCTTGCGAAGCTTGTGAAGGCTTGGGGACAAAAAAAGAAATTGATTTAGATTTGGTGGTGCCGGACCAAACTAAGACAATTGCGGAGGGTGGAGTGTTTCCGTGGAATTTCAAAAAAAATAATTATTACGGCGGTGTGCTGTTGTCGGTGTGTAAGCATTTTGGCATTGCAGATAATGTGCGCATTAAGGATTTACCGGAGCGCAAAAGGAATATTTTATTGTTCGGGGCTAGCGACGCCACAGAGATGATTGCTGCTGAGGAGGCGGAGGAGGTGCCGATTCGGGTGCGCGCCAAGACCGGTTCCACCTGGAATTTTTCCATGAGCTGGCGGGGGGTGACGGGCTTTTTGCAGGAACGCTATTTTAAGACGGAATCGGACGCGGTACGGGAAGGGATTGAAAAATATATGTCGCAGAATCCTTGCTCTACTTGTAAAGGGCAACGTTATAAGCCAGAGGTGCTTTTGGTGACGGTGGGTGGAAAAAATATCGCAGCAGTGTCCGACGTCAGCGTGTCAGAGACTTTGGTATTTTTTCAGCAGCTGCAGCTTAATAAAACAGAGGATTTGATTGGCGGCAGAATCTTGAAAGAAATTCAAGCCCGTTTGGGGTTTTTGGAAAATGTGGGATTGGGTTATCTGACGTTATCCCGTTCGGCCGCCACACTAGCCGGTGGGGAATCGCAGCGTATCCGCTTGGCTTCGCAGATCGGCTCCCAGCTAGTGGGAGTGCTCTATATTTTAGATGAGCCTTCCATCGGTTTGCATGCGCGTGATAATACCAAACTTTTGCACACACTGTTGCAACTGCGCGACATCGGCAATACCTTAATTGTTATCGAGCATGATGAGGAAACAATGCGTGAAGCGGATTATTTAGTGGATATCGGACCAGGGGCCGGACGATTAGGCGGGGAGATTGTGGCACAAGGCACTCCAAAAGAAGTGATGCGCAACAAACAATCCTTGACGGCGCAATATTTAAACGGAGAATTGAAAATCGAAGTGCCTAGTTTTCGGCGTGCCGTGAAAAACAAAAAATGGTTAGTAGTACGCGGGGCGCGGGAAAATAATTTGAAAAATATTACCGTGGAATTTCCTTTGAAAGTGCTGACAGTGGTGACCGGCGTTTCCGGTTCCGGCAAGTCTACCTTGGTAGAAGATATTTTATATAAAACTTTGTCCAGCAAGTTGATGCGCTCCTTGGAGCGTCCCGGCAAGCATACGGAAATTTTGGGTCTCCAGCACGTCAACAAAGTTATTATGATTGATCAATCACCCATTGGCCGGACTCCCCGTTCCAATCCAGCCACCTATACCGGCCTATTCACTCCAATTCGGGAATTGTTTGCTTCCACGCGCGGAGCCAAGAGCAATGGCTATGGTCCCGGGAGATTTTCTTTTAATGTCCGAGGAGGTAGATGTGATAATTGTCAGGGTGAGGGTTATATTAAAATCGAAATGCAATTTATGCCGGATGTCTATTTGCCGTGTGAGGTGTGCAAAAGCCAACGCTATAATCGAGAAACTTTGGATGTGCGCTATCGGGAAAAAAATATTGCCGAAGTGTTGGCGATGACTGTAACGGAAGCCAAGGATTTTTTTGCTAATTTTCATGATATCCATGATAAGCTAGCGGTGCTGGAGGATGTGGGGTTGGGATATATTCATTTAGGACAATCCGCTACCACGCTGTCGGGCGGGGAAGCGCAACGCATAAAATTAGCCACAGAGCTATCTAGGCGCGCTACTGGGGATACTATATATATTTTGGACGAACCGACTACTGGGCTTCATTTTGACGACATTAGAAAGCTTTTGGGGGTGTTGAATCGCTTGGTGGATGCCGGCAATAGCGTGGTGGTGATTGAGCATAATATGGATGTTATCAAAACAGCGGATTGGATTATTGACCTGGGGCCGGAAGGTGGCGCAGGCGGTGGTCGGGTGCTGGTAGCTGGAACACCGGAAGAAGTGGTGACTTATCACGAAGTCAGTCATACAGCCAAGTATCTGAAAGAGTTTTTGCGAAAGTAGTTTACAGTTCGCCATTTTTCTTTTCCCCAAAAGAAAAGTGGCAAAAAAGAAAACTACCGCACGGCTGCATACCAAGATAAATTTTCAACTTGTTCGCTAAAATTCCCGAAAATGCTAAAGAAGAGTGTTGGTAGGTAATTTTTTAACGCACACAAATTTCAATTTGTAGCTTGGTATTCCGCAAGTGTGGGGAATTTTAAAATTGAATCATTGAAAATTCATTGGAAATTGTGAATTGTAAATTAAAAAAGCATGGCCTTTAAAATTATTAGATGTTTAATATGAATTATTTTGAGTATAAAAATTAGCTTAAAAGAAAAAATTACTCAATTACCGCAAGCACCCGGGGTGTATCTTTTTCATGATGCCAAAAAAGTTATTTTGTATATCGGCAAAGCCACAAATTTGCGCAGCCGGGTGCAGTCCTATTTTCGCGGCGGGGAAACGCGGGGGCACATTGAAGCTATGATGCCGAGCGTGGCGGACGTGGATTTTTTGGAAACGGATTCCGTGCTAGAGGCCTTGATCTTAGAAGCCAACCTCATCAAGCAACACCAGCCCAAATATAACGTCAAAGAAAAAGATGATAAATCGTTTAGTTATTTTGTCATCACGAAAGAAGAGTTCCCGCGGGTGTTAATCGTAAGAGAGACAGATTTAGATGCAAGTACAAAGGATGTTAAAAATTTAAAATTTAAAATTAAAAATTCCCACATGTATGGTCCCTACACCAGCAAGAAGCAAATGGAAATTGCCTTGAGAATTATGCGTAAGATTTTTCCTTTTCATTCCCGGGCTCAACACAGCG
>JBAZXY010000043.1:0-10461 GCA_041659585.1 Parcubacteria group bacterium
ATGGCTGCTGATAGGCGTATTGTTATAAGGGATTTGGTTGTATGCCACATCCCTTTTTTTATCCAAAAATTGCACCCGCTCTTTTTTAGGGAGTAGTAGCGAACAGTGGGATAAAAGCCGCGCTTAAACAGGACCCTTGTCCGTCAGCAGTCCGCCACGGCGGATGAAGGAGGGAAGCACAAAAGATTTTGATTGGCTGGATATACACGAAGAAAAGACAAGAACGGGGAAAGCCCTACTTTTTGTTTTTTGTTGACACATAGATTGTTTTGTGCTAGTCTACTTGGAAGCTTCTTTTACAAAAAAACAAATTTTTTCAGCATAATGAAACTGGGTCAAGGGTATTTATTACTTTCCATAGTAAAAAAAGGAGGTCAAAAATGAATGGATATGAAGAGCGCATTAAACAGGATGTGCTTGAACTCAGGAATGCATTGATAGCAGGAAATTTAAATTTGTACATATCGAAACGAGGGTGTTTGATGGGTGACGTTGCCACTGCCCTTATGGAGCAATCTGAAGATGCTATGATCTTTTTGCGTGGGCATCTTGCCGATTTTATACCCTTAACTAAGGACGCGGGTGATGAAAGATATTGGTATGCAGCATGGGAACTGCTTAACGCATTTTGTAATACATGCAGACCATTGGAGCAGCTCAGACTAGCTTCGCCCAACACAATATCAGGTAAGGTGTTGCGCTTAATAGATGCAACACCCGGTGTTTCAAATAGGAGGTTAGCGAGCTTGCTAAAAAGCAATGTCCAACAGATACGGAAGATTGTTTCTGATTTGAAAAAACAATGCTTAATCACATATATTCCTATTAACAGAGGATCGTTCATGCTAGAGGCGGGGCATGAGATTTTAAAGAAGTTCAAGTAAAAAAAGAATGATATTATCCCAGGGGTAGGTTTTTTATAACCTTGCCCCTGTTTTTTTATCTGAAAAATTTTAAAATATGCTAGAATGGGAGTAATTATAAATTTGCCTCTGGCAAAGGGTATGTAACTAAATGTACATGCGAAAAGAAAAAGATATTTAATGGAATGTTATCCCTGTATTGTAGAAAATATGCCTTATATTAACCAAAAGAGGTGGAATGTATTGACTTTTAAGTAAAAAAGATGTATAATAAATAGTTACAGTGAGGATGTTGTTTAAATGCTAAAAATAGCCAACATGGCTGCAACAAAAGGAGTGGGAAATTATGTGCCTGATGCCAAAAATCAATCAGTTTGATGGTGTTATTAAAATGTTCTTTTCTTCACAAGGTCGTCCATTAAAAAATGGTTATCCTGATGATTGTAAAGTCATTGGAATACAGATTGCTCCTGAAGGGAGATTGACTTGCGAGTTCGAGGCTCTTATTATAGATCCTGATTTTATCAATAAGACGCGCCAGTTTACAGGTGAAGTTGAGGTGCTATACAGCTCCTCGAATGCTGTAAGAATGGATATGTGCGCACTTGGTCTTGTGCAGGTATTATTTGGATTCCCGAGAGAAGAAAATGGCCGGAAGGAGTGTCTCGCGGCGTATATTGACGGTGGCATGTTGCCAGTAATTCGAGAATATTTCAATTGTTAATTTCTCGAAATGAGCCCCAGTGTATTAATACATACCTGGGGCTTATTTTTTTATTAACATAATTGTAGGAGCTAGGCTCGAACAGGACTCTTGTCCGTTCGTAGTTCGCCGCGGCGAACGAAGGAGAGAAGCACAAAAGATTTTGATTAGCTGAATATACGCGTTGAAAAGATAAAAATGGGGGAAAGCCCTTTTTTTTGTGATTAATATTTGAAAATGAATGCTGGAACATAGGATAAGTCGCCCAGAATGGTCTTTTTTGATATAATGAATATATGCAAAAGATTAAATCCTAGGAAAAAGAGAATAATAAAATATTTTTAATAAGATTAAAAAGTATGGAACTAAATTCATTTAACAGCTACGAGCATCCAGTAATAATTGAAAAAGATAGCGAGCAAATTTTATTCGAAGAGAGAGAGCTTTTCGTAAGAAAAAATTATCCCATGCAAGATAGTCATTATCAACTGGAAGAGCTGATAAATAGCGGCTTGGATGGGATGGAGGTGATAGAAAAAAGAGATGCTGAGGGTGAAATTCTTGGGATGATTAGTTATGATATAGGCGAGGATCAGAATGGAATCGCCTATCTTTCTATCGGCATAATTCTAACTGATCAAGAGGCTCGTGGCGAGGGATTGATGGATGAGCTTTTTGCGGAGCTGGTTAGTATCGCCAAAACAAATGATTGCGATTATGTCGTGGCCATTGCTGACACGGATGAGGGGGTGGATTTTTTTAGTGATAGAGGTTTTGAAGAGCAAATAGATGAAGTTAATAGCAGAGAACATTTCCGATTGGATTTGTAGGTTATAATGAATAATTGTGGAAAAAAATAAGCGAAAATTGTTGGGGTGGACTATAGGTCTTTTAGTTCTATTTTTTGCATTGACTGGAAATGTTTTGCTAACCGGTCCATTAACCGTGGCAGATGAACAAATAATGCAGTGGGTGATGAGCGTGCGTAATTCTGTACTGACTGATGTTTTTTTGTTTTTTACGTTCATGGGTAGCATGTCCGTAATTGTGTATTTTGGAATAGTGGTGTTGCTGGTTTTGTCATTATTCAAGCAAGGGCGTTCAATGCAATTTTTGTTTGTCTCAGTTGTCGGTGCTGAGCTTCTGAATCGAACACTGAAAATTGCAATCGGGCGAATGCGTCCGGATGCGATGCTATCTCTGACATCCAGCGATGGCTATGCTTTTCCCAGCGGGCATGCGGCGGCGGCTACGACTTTCTATGGGGCATTGCTTTTTATCATTTGGCCGTGGTGCCAAAACCGATGGCAGAAAAATCTGGCAGCTTTTTTAGTCGGGATGATGATTTTTTTAGTGGGTTTGTCGCGGATCTACCTGGGAGTACATTGGGCTACTGATGTTGTGGGCGGATGGTTGTTTGGAATCATGATTCTACTAATTACACTCATGCTGCACAAAAGATAGCAGTAAGAGAAAAGGGCGTGTTTTTTTATTTTTATGATATAATAAACTAATAAAAAATAATCTTATTTTAGGGTTAAAAAGATATGAATTTTGGAGAAAGTCCGATTTGGACAAGGCAAATCGAGAAAAAGGAAAATCTTTACGAGAGAGTTGAGCAAAAAGCCCAAGCAATTTTGGATTTTAGAAAATTGATAGAGGAGAGTGGCGATAGGAGTGTTGAAGAGCTGACTTCGAAGCTGGAGGTGGAATTGTCTGATGTAAAAAATAGAATTGGTGTGGAAAAAACAAGGCAATATGCTTTGCTCTTAGAAAAAGAAAAGGATTTATCCGGGATCGATAATAGACTGGAAGAGATTCATGATGAATTATATCCAGAAATATGGGATGATGAAGAGGATGCTGCAAACCTGGATACTGATGATGAAGATGATTTCGAAATCATGGGCGTTGCTAATGAGGAACTAGAGCAGGAGCAAGAGGAGTTATATGATCAACAGCAGGAGTTAATAGAGGAAATCGAAAAGCTTAGAGAGGATGATGATGTGATGTTTATTGCGAAGCTGGATAATTTTTCTAAAAATAGCATTAAAAAAAGAAGAGAAACCTTGAATCTCTTGAATCACATAGAAAAAGATGGGTCCTATGTGCAGAGCTCTATACTGAATGGCTATGAACTGGAAGATGGTTATGAAATACAATCTTCTGGTTTTTGTGTGAATATCATTCTTTCACCTAAGGATTATAGCTCTGCAATAGGGCAAGAAAGTAATGGCGTGCATCTTCATAATCAAGCGATAAATATAGTTATGCATAAGCCTGGAATGGAGGATACTATCCGACATGAGGAGAATCATAATATTTCAGAATCCTTTGTTCCTCGGGGTCTCTATATTACGAATCTCGTCAGTAGGTTGAAAAAAGAAATAAAGCGTAGCGATGAATTGCAAGGACTGGATGCTCCTGAACACATAATTGAATATGGAGAGTTGCGGATACAAAAAATGATTGCAGATTATTATAAATGTAATCATTCTGAGATTATAGCTGACATCGATCGCTTGCCTACTGGCAATATGAATACTTTTTTGCATAATTATAACCAAGCGGAGGAGGAATTAAGTAATTTTGCAAAAGGCATAGAAAATAAGGAATTGGGAGAAAAGATGCTTCAAAAAATTGATGAAATGGAAAAAAAATTTATCAAATATTTCTACGATTTATCCAATATTTTTTATGTTGCCAATAGGATTGGAAAAACAGAAGAAGCTAAGGCTTTGATGATTTTATTTGGGAATGGAAATGGAATCAGGAGGATTGAAAGACATCTCAGGAATTATGATTCCAGATATGCGGACCTTGTTCTTCTGCGGAGATTCACCGGTGAGATGGATTATACAAAAAATTTGGAAAGGCGCAATTTGACGGGCATGGATTTGTTGCAGTTGATATTTGGTGATAATTATGACAGGGAGAATACTAGAGTTTCTCTTGAGTTTGGCTTGCCATTTGATGATTTGGAAAGCTTAAAAAGGATTGAGATTTTAAGTGCATCAGTGGTTGATGCGCAACAAAAAGAAGTTATAGCAAGTAGAATGGATGTGATGATAGATGCTTTTATGACATATAAAAATTATGATTTTGAAAAAAATAAAATAGATGTGTATATGGAAATAATCAATTCTTTAAAAAGAATAGGTGAGAATTGCGGTGTTCAGAGTAAAAATATTGGAAGTTATAAATACGGATTGTTCTCAAATTATGTGCAATATGTGTTCAAGAGGAAGAAGATTGCAGAGCTTGAAAATAGATACGCGTATGATTTTAGCGAGTTCTTTGGAGTGGAAAGGATGAAAGGAATAATTATGGAGGAACTTGAATTTGATAGAAAGGTGTATTATAAGAAAAATGGCGAGCTTAGAAGTTCCGTTATACGCACTTTTCTAGAAAAATTAGATATTAGCTTCTGAAAAAGTGTGTTATTTATAGTGTGCTGAGTATGCGATATACAGGATTGAGAAGTTCTGTTTTTTTTGTGATTAATCCAGGAAGAGATTGACAAAGGATGGGTGGTCGGATATTATAGTGTATCAGTTCTTTTTATTACTAAGTCTGGAAATTAACTTATCGAATAGATGTTAGAGTCTAAGATTAATTACTTCGGGGAGACATTGCCTATGGCAAAAAAACAGCAATTAAAAAACGCAGTATCGTGGATTGTCTCTATGGGGACAATTTTTAGAAAATTAATCATGAATTGAGGAATGACTTATGCTGAAGGTACTAATTCTTATAGGCAGTTCATCTGATGCGCCTTGTATGTCCAAGGCAAAAGAAGTGCTGGATGGGTTGGGCATCGCATGCAAAATGCACATAACGAGTGCACATCGCACTCCTGAGCGCACGCGAGATCTCGTTGAAAAGGCAGGAGAAGCAGGGTGTCAGGTGATTATCTGTGGTGCCGGTATGGCTGCTCATCTGGCTGGAGCTGTGGCTGCTGAAACGATCATGCCGGTTATTGGCGTGCCGCTGACTTCGGGGGCATCGCCATTGGCCGGTGTTGATGCGCTGCTTTCCACGGTCCAGATGCCACCGGGCATGCCTGTCTCCACAGTGGCTATTAATGGAGCTAAAAATGCAGCTTGGTTGGCTGCTCAGATTTTGGCTCTCAGCGACCCAATCTTGGTAAACAAATTGCATCAAGCCAGAGAGGTGGCTTTGAGTGAAATTTATGCAGCGGACGAGAAGCTCCAGGCTGGAATGGATGGGTCTGTTGAGTAAATCCCACCCGACACACTGAGGGATTATGTGTGTTTATCCCTACTACCAATCTATTCGGTAGTAGGGATTTTTTTATACCATAAATAATCGAGACTCATCATTTTTTGCATGTATCAACTTCAATTGGTAAAAGCTAGGCTTAAACAGGACTAATCACAAAAGATTTTGATGGTCGTCTAAATTTATAATTTAGCCACAAGCATTAATCCGTTCTTGGCGGATAGTAATTGACATGGCTCATAAAAAACTATATACTTTTATTTCAGCTCTTTGGTATCTAAATAGAGGTAAAACATTCCAAATTAAATGAGGGAGGCTTGGCGGTTATGCAAAGAAATCAGAAAAAGTTTAATGCTTCAATGCCTAAGAAAAAGTGGACATTGGCAGGTGAGATATGCATGAGAAGAAATAAATGGAATGATGCAGAGGCTCATCCATTTGAAATTTCTTTTCAAGCATTCAGTCCTAGTCATGCTATGAAAGTTGGTTTGGAGAGAATTAAAGCTTTTGTCAGTAGGGAGAAGAAAGCGGCTGGGACAAAAAAATTCATGCTGAGATCTGTGTATCTAAGAAGCGGATCACATAGATTTTCCGTGAAAGGTGAATTTCATAACAACAGCATCTTATTTGTGCGGCATGCTAGTCTCGTTTTTGGAAACGAGGTTCTAATGGGGTATGAATATAATAAGCCTACCTATTCAGACTCAGAGAGTACGAGTGTGGATGTCATTTGTGTCGGTTGTGGAAAAAAAGTTGACCAAATTTGTGAGACATTGCTGTTGGTGGGTGCTGGTCATAAGAAATGTGCCTGTGAGCGCAGGTAGTCTTTGGAAGAAATAAATATACCCTAAGATAGGAGAACGGGGTTGTATGGAATCGTCCATCAACCCCCTTTTTTTATATAAAATTGAAGCTAGGCTCAAAAACGAATAGGGTGTGCATGCAGAAAAGACCAGCGTGGGGGAAGGACCCTATTTTTTTTGTGTTCTGTTTGGTTTTCCAGAACTATTTCCACGCTAGAACTTTCTTCATCAGTGGTCCACTCATCAAGGTAGTGGCGATGGCCATAATAATAATCGCCACGAAAATTCTCTCATCTATCAGTTTGGCTTGATAGGCTGAGGTGGCGAGAATAATTTCAACTGCACCTCTGGCATTCATTCCAAATCCGATAGCTAGAGATTCTTGCGTATTGAGTTTGGATATCTTTGCTCCAATAAATGCTCCCAGCACTTTTCCAAGAGTGGCAATGCCGATGACAACAAGCACTAGCATCAGGTCAAAGTGTTTCAAAAAATCTACTTGCAGTCCGACAGCGACAAAATATAACGGTGAAAAGAAAGAGAGAATCATTTGACGCATCGCGGTATGCATCTTGTGTGGTTCGTCGCTGGAAAAAGCGATTCCTACCAGAAAAGCTCCCAGGACTGCATGGATGCCGATTGCCTCAGCCAAGGTGGCACTGAGAAGAACTAGCACCAAGGTAATGCCTAAAAACAAGCTGTCGCTGTCAGGCTTCTTTTCAATCCAAAGTGTCAGTTTTTTGGCTAACTTTTTTCCAATGGTGACAGTAAAGAGAAACATGATTAGGATGCCAAAAGCGGTTAGGGCTGGATGGATATGGCTTGTGTCGGGAGAAAAATTGGCTACGATGATGGCAAACATTATCCAACCAACAATATCATCAATAGTGGCAGTGGCCAAAATTACAGAGCCAACTTTGCTCTTGATAAGTCCTAGATCAAGTAATATCCTGGCGATTACCGGTAGAGCGGAAATGGAGAGAGCGGTACCGATGAACAAAGGCAGGAGCCACTTGTTTTGGTCAGGCGAATAATTCCAAATCCGGGGGAAGAGAAATACGGAAGCTAGGCCCAGGATAAAAGGAAAGGATGAGCCAAAGAAACTTGTCCAGGCGATGGTTTTTCGCAGTGCCTTGATTTTGGGCAGATTGATTTCCAAACCGATGACAAATAATAATAGGATAGCTCCTAATTTGACGAAAGCGTCTCTGGCTTGAAAAACTGAACCGGAAGAAGCGAAAAGCAGCTGCTTGATATCAGGACAAAATAATCCCAAAATAGTTGGTCCCAGAATAATGCCTCCGACAAGCTCACCAATAACCTTGGGCATCTTGAAATATTGAGCAAGGCGACCGGAAGCAATGGCCATTAGTAAGAGAATGGCTAGGGAGAAAATAAATAAGATTAAATCAGTATGGTTCATTTTGATGAGGTTATAATTATTATTTTAATTATATCACAATGGCTTTGTCCGTCATATTTTGTGGTATAAAAAGAGATTGACAAAGGATAATCGGTTGGCTATTATAGTATATTGGTTCTTTTTATTTTAATAGGGACAGCAAGTGACAAGGCTCATTAAAAACACCGGTGCTTTATACAGTATAAACAATCAGCGGAAATAGAGGAGGAATGACGAATGGGAGAACAAAAGCAAAAGTGTCTCACAATGTGCACGTATAGCGAAGGTCACACCGCGCTGGGGCAAGTAGTTTCATTTGCTACCCACCCTGATGATGTTGAGCGGGTTAAAGAAATGTTGCAGGCGGTGAGAACAATCGATCTGCCGGTGACAGGAAGGGTGAATGTTTCGCATGGCGGATATGGCAGGTATACCCGGTATCAGATTACGCAACATAAGTATGGCGGCGGCGGTTCTGGATATATCGAAGTGCTAGAAATTGCTGATCCACCGGATGGTCGTTGCGGGGTGGTATTGCATTGTTACAGTATGTATGAGGGCTCTGATTTTTTCGAGTTTGATGGTGTGGAAAATGCAAAGCTGGCTTGGAAAATTTGTTGGGGCTCAAGCGATAAATACAAAAAAATCAAGGAGCAAAAAGGCTGTTTGCGAGACGTGTGCTGCTGAGGCTGGACCCCCTGGTTCTATGCTGTCGGAGATCAAATGATTGAAGGTGATGTGGTTTTTATGGACATCGACAAAGAGGATAGTGAATTTCGTTTCGGGCAAAAATATGTGGTCTGGGATGAGGAAGGTCTGCCGACTGTCAAGAAATGCATGGGCACTCATCGCTCCAGTAAGGATGAAAAATGTGGCGTTTGCAAGCACATCGGAGGCTTGCTGGTGGTGTTCTGGCATGATGGCACTTGGTGGCGCAGTGACAAGAGTTGGAAAAATCCTAAGCCAAAGTTAATTGAAGAGAATGAGCTGTGGATTTGGGAGGCAGTCAACAATTTCAGAGAGCTCTTGTCTGGCAAAAGCAGAGAATTTTCCATTGCTTTTTTGGATGGTTCTAAATTTGTTGGCAAGTGGTCACCTAAAGACAAAAAAGCTCGTCATGCGGAAGGTAAGTACTGTGGCGAGGTTACTTTGAAAGGAGGTAAAGTCAGAACTGGTGAATTTGATTTCAAGCCCACCATCGAAGCTCCAACCGTTGAAGCTATGCTCATACAACAAGCCGCTGAGAATGATCTTGTAATAGAAAAGATAACTGCGGTCAGGTTCATCAAGCCTTCGGGTGGCAAGAAGAAATGGTCAGGAGTTTATGCTCCGCCAGATATTGAATAAGCTGCTATGCTGCAAAGGGCGCACCCAATGGTGTCGCCCTTTTTTTATTGGTTTATACTTTCAATGTGTCGTATAAATTTCTTCTGTGAATGTTATATGCTATACTGTCAGTATAAATAATTAAAAATATAAATCAATGAAAAAAACATTTGTAATGGCCTTTCTTTTGATGTTTGGAATGGTCTCTCAAACTCAAGCTGTGAGCACTAGCTCTTCTCAGGGAGGTGGTAATGCAGCGAGCACAACACAAACCGCGAACAAAACAACAGCCGCTGCTCAAGGTAATCAAACGGGAAATGCGGTGCAGACCACAGAGCAGAATAAGGTTATGAATCAGGGTGAAGCTACTCAAATTCAAACTCAGGATCAAACCCAAGTTCAAGCACAAAATGAAGTGAGGACAAAAGACAAAACCAAGGAAAGCAAGGGTAAATTCAATGCAGACTCTCACCGAAGTGCAATAGCTAATTTTGTTCAGAGCTTGTCGGCAGTGGCTGATAGGGAAAATGGCATTGGACAAGAGGTGCGCACTATCGCTCAGCAGCAAAATGCAATTAAGGATAGAGCCGCTGATTTGATAAACGCTGTGGAAAATAGAAATGCCGTAAAGACTTTTTTGATTGGCACCAGTTATAGCAATCTGGGAGAATTGCGCAGTCAGATGGTGCAGACAAAAAATCAGATTGAGCAGTTGAAGCGATTAGCAGAAAGAGCAGAAAATGAAGGAGATCGAATTGAATTGCAAAATCAAATCCAGGTTTTGGAGCGGGAGCAGACCAATAGCGATAGCTTTATTGCTCAAAACGAGAGTAAATTCAGTTTGTTCGGTTGGGCAGTGAAGCTTTTCAGAAAATAGCCAAAAAATACTTTTTTAGCGCATGGAAAACCGTCAGCAATGGCGGTTTTTTTGATTGCCTATTGGATTAACTTATGATGTGCTGGCTAGAACTTTCTTCATCAGCGGTCCGCTCATCAAGGTGGTGGCTATGGCCATAGGAAAAAATGAGGACATAGGTTTTTTTGTTTTTATATCCAAAGTATTTGTGATAAGCTTAGGTTGAGATTAATCATTTAGAAATTATTAAAATTATGTCTATATGG
>JBAZXY010000044.1:0-9977 GCA_041659585.1 Parcubacteria group bacterium
AGAAGCTTCCGGTCGGCGCGTTTCCATGGCAAAGAAATGGAAGCCACTGTCATCGGGGATTTCAAAATGGATAGCCCGAAGCGGAATTTTTCTGACAGGAAACGCAGTGGCGGCAGCGGTCGTCCCGCCGCACGCAAAGGCGGTAGTGGATCCGGTCGTTCTCGGGAGCGGCGCTAATTTTCTATAATCACAAGTTAAAAAAAGCCTCCTATGATTAGGAGGCTTTTTGTATATATGAATAATTCAACTTTAATGGTATGATGAATATAATAAATTATTTTTAAGAAGCTGATCAATGATGCTAGCGGAGCATTATTGGAAATGCTTACAATAAAATGCTTGAACTTATTATATTTGGCTTGATTATTGCAAGCATTGTGTTTTTTGTGTTAATGCAATTGTTCTATGATTCAAAAACCGCAGAAGATGATTATTCGAAGGAAAGAGTTAGTTGGAATTTTTTTCTCTCCATACCCTTTGTGCTCATATGTGGTGTAATTGTATATTCTGCTGCAGTGCCGCAGCATTCTGGTGTGCCTGATGGCCCTGTATTTTTAGAAATTGAAAGTGCGATTTCCAAGATTGTAGGGATTTTCTCTTATATCGTTTTCTTTTTTATTTTTCAAATTAAATTTTTGTTTTTAAAAAACAAAAACTTGAAATGGGATATCGTAGCATTAACTATCTCCATTCTAATTTTTTTAATTGGTGTAGGCATGGGAATTTATAGTGAATATCAGATTACACAAAGTAGTGCATTTTGATAAATTCATATGCTAAAGTTATACAATATATACAAGCAACTCGATGCTGCTTATGGCCCACAGGGATGGTGGCCTTTAGTGGGTCACGCGGGCACTAATCCGACCAAGACCGGAGCGGTGCAGGGCTATCACGTGGGAGATTACACCTTTCCTAAAAACAAAAATCAGCAGTTTGAAATTTGTTTGGGCACCATTTTGACGCAAAACACGGCGTGGTCGGCAGTGGAAAAATCACTTTTGAATTTAAAAAAAATCAACGCACTGGCGCCCGAGGCTATTTTGCAATTGGAAGAAGAAGCGCTTAAGGTGGCTATTCGCCCCTCTGGCTATCACAATCAGAAAGCGCGCTACATCCGCAATTTCACCCTCTTTTTTCAGGGATTGGGAGAGCGAGTGCCTGCTCGAGAAGAGCTGCTGGCGCTAGTGGGCATTGGTCCGGAAACCGCTGACTCCATGTTGCTCTATGCTTTCGGCCAGCCGGAATTTGTGGTGGACACCTACACAAAAAGAATATTGATGGCTTTGGGACTCATTGCGGAAAACGCCAGCTATGCCAGCGTGAAGCAATTATGTGAGGAAGCGTTGCAAAAAGAAATCGCCGATCCGAAAGAACTAATGATGGCCTATCAAGAATTCCACGCCCTACTTGTGGAACACGCCAAGCGCTATTATGCGCGAAAACCCTATGGACAAAATGATAAGCTGTTGCTTAAAAATAAAAAAACAGCCCTTTGAAGCTGTTTATAAAAAAATAGTGGGGTGTTTGTAATGCTACAAACACCCCATCGGATTAAGCAAACGAAGATATTAATTAGGCTTTCCTATATTACCTAACTCGCTGAAGGATTTCAGCACAACGCTCTTGCCTGATTTCATTGGTATTCTCTTGAGATCGGCTATTTCAGCGATATGCTTTTGTTGCATATTCAGAAGAGCATCTCTCTGATCAATCAGTTTTTGTTCGCGTTCTTCTGCTGCTTTGAGTTCTTTGGAGAGTTGAATGCATTTTCCATTGACACCCTCGAGATTTTGCAGAGAATGCAACTTGTCAGTAGCCTTAAAAATCAGAGCAATTAAGGGCGCTTCAGACATGGATTTATCCAGAAAAGGAATAATCATTTCTCGTGCCTCTTCAATCCCTTGATTAGAATCAGCGATGAGAGCTTTCAGATGGATGATATTATTCTCCAGATCATCAATTATGGATTGCTTGGCTGTTAGTTCAGCAGTCAAGATTTCATGATTGCTTGAAGCTTGTTGCAGTTCATTAATGATAGCTTGCTTTTGTAATTGGTCAAGAACCAATGCTTCGCGATCTTGAACTGCCGCATCAAGTTGTTCTTGCATCCTCGACATATAGGCCAGAAGACATTTGCCCATCTCATCTTCAGAGATTTGCAAGTCAGTAAAATTTACTGGCTTTGTGGCAGGTGCAGAGATTTGTGACTTGAGATTGGGCATATCTCCCTGGTAAATTTCAGAGAGGACGATATCGGGATAAAACTCTTTTACCTCGACGATTCCTTTTCCGCGGCCATAAACCTTAATCCGTCTATCACCATCCTTATACCCAACAAATACTGTAATAGCGCGATTAAGAAGTGTTCCTCCGATGTAATTGAGCACTGTCAGGTCACAAATATTGACAGTATCCTCGCTACTTCTAAGAAAGCTGAGAATATCCTTTGTAGTGAAGGTCGGTAATGGATATTCCACCACTGCTTTAGCAACTCTCATTACGACGCTAAGATTTTTGTTTTTGTTGATGATTTTAGTGTCCATGGGGCTTTCTTCGAGACTGATTGGTTTTTTGTATTCTCTCTCACCAGTGATTTCATTTTTGAGAATCGTAAGTTGTTTTTTGTCGCTCAATCTTCGCAAGTGTGTGTAGATGGTTGAAATTGGGAAGGTGATTTTTGGAAAATCAGTTTCCAGTTGCCTTTTCAGATCCTGAAAGGAAAAAATATCAGTGGTTAATGCTGCAATTGCTGCGACTGTTAAGCTAGTTTTTTTCATGAGGTGATGCTCCTTTTGGGATGAGGTTAGTGAGAAAAGAAAATATCTTAAATAAATATAATTATTAAGGTACGACTTCACATAGTAGCATATTTTAATAGGAAAGTCAAGTTATGAAAAGGCGAGTTCAAGAAATCAATGCAATGGTATAATTGAAAAAAAACTTATTATAGAGTATGCTTGATTGGTAATTTACAAATAATGCAAGTAGTTATGATTTTATTAACTAAGGAAGATATTTTAAATAATAAAGAGTTTTATATAAACGAAATAAAAAGCGGGAAGGTTTTTGTTTATCCGACAGATACCTTGCTGGGGCTGGGCGCAGACGCCACTAACGGGCAGAGCGTGGCCAAAATTATAGCCATCAAAAAACGCCAATCCAAGCCTATGTTAGTTATCACACCTTCACTTCAATGGATTAAAAATAACTGCGTTGTCACACCAAAAAAATATCAAACCATTCAAAGCAAGCTACCAGGAGCATATTCCTTTGTCGTGACATTGAAAAATAAGCATGCCATCGATGGAGCGGTTAATAATCAGCAGGATAGTTTGGGTATCCGCATCCCTGATTGCTGGTTCACGGAGTTGATTGCGCAAGCAGATGTGCCTTTCGTGGCTACTTCCGTGAACCTCTCCGGTCAACCCTCAACGCTGAAAATTGCCGATATCCCGAAAAATATTCTGGATCAAGTGGATTATGTCATTGATGATGAAGCCTCCCTGAGCGGGCAGGCCAGTACCATCATCGATCTGCGGGGAGAGGAAAGAATATTACGTGGAAAATAAAAAAAAGGTCTTCCAGAGGGAGACCTTTTTTATAAAACCTTAATACACAATCACACTTACCGGCTGCATCTTGGCGATGACATGGGCGACGCCGTTGTCTTCCACGCTTTGGATGACTTTATCGATGTCTTTGTAGCGGGCGGAATCTTGATTGAGAACAATCGAGGATTTGGCGTTATATAATTTAACTCCCTTAGATTCCATTTTAGCAAAAAGTTCTTCTTTGTTGGCAATGCTTTTTTCTTTCAGGTTTTTGCCCTTGCCTGTGCCATGCGGAGCGGAGAAAAAACTTTCCGCGTTGCGATCAGTGCCCACGCAGATATAGGCATCAGTGCTCATGGAAGAGGGGATGAAGGCCGGTTCGCCGGTTTCTTTGTAGATCGGGTGATCCGTCATCTTGCTCGGTCCGTAGGCGCGAGAAGTGTTGTTGCGATGCACCCACACATTCTTCCCGAAATGCTCTTCCTGGGTGATGGAGATGTGGGGCAGGTCATAGATGAGATCCATCTCCGGATCGCGCCCTAGGGTCTTTTTGATAGCCTCAGAGATGTTATGGGTGATGACAGCGCGGTTAGCGGTGCCGAAGTTGGAAGCCGCGGCGCGTGCCTGCATATAGAGTGCGCCATCCGGTCCATCGGCAGCATATTTCAATAGGGAGCTATCATTCTTCATGTGACGAGCAATCTTTTCTTGCATTTCTTGGTACACCTTTTTCTTGGTCGAAGAAAAAGTCAATTTTCCCAAAGCCACCATCAGGGCTTGGGAAAGATGTTCCGCTTTTTTGGCGGTGTGGGTGTACATGGTATATTGCCCGAGGATGCCGGAACCGGTATGGATCATAAATAGATATTGGCCTTGGGTGACCCCAAATTTTTTGGCCATTTCTGGGTCAACAATATCAGTAACTTTCATCAAATCCAGGAAGTGATTGCCGGCTGCTCCGAGAACGCCTAGGCGATATTTGGCAAAATGCAAATAGAGTTTGGGGATAGCATCAAAAATATCCTGCCGCGTCATTTCTCGGCCAAAAAAATTACCATTATATTGGGTGTTGGCCAGTTCATTTTTCGTAGTAATGCCTAGATGTTTGATGATGGCGGCGGTGCCTTGGCGACAAACGTCTACTACGGTGGAAAAAGGCACGGTCGTGCCCACGAATTTTTTAGTCGGTACGACTTCTACTAAATGTCGAAAGAGTGTATCAATTTCTTCTGGCGTGATATTGTCTTCGGTGAGATTAGTTTTCACCAAGCGCATGCCACAATTAGGATCAGAATCATTCACTTGCGGTAGGATATATTTTTCCGAAACAATAGTGGTGCCGGCAGCGTTTTTTCGTCCCGGCTTGGAACACACGTCCGGCATGGCTACGGTGTGGCGAAAGAAAGTGTCCGCGTTGGTAGCAATATCCTCTGCCTGGGCGAAAGTTTGTTCTTCCGGCAACAGATCTTCACTCATAAAAAAACGAGCCGGCACTGTCATCTTCTCAGTTTTGAAATCATATTGATCAGCGGTGATTTTTGCTAAATTTTCCATAGAATTTTTTTAGTATTATACAAGATGTCTATTATAATTTTTGATAGATTTGCTCATAAATATTCGCCACTTTTTTGATATCCATGTGCTCCTGGCAAAATCTTCGACCGGCTTGGCCTAGGCTTTTTCTTTTTTCCGGATGGTCTTGCAAATCGAAAATAGCCGCTGCTAATTCTTGCGTATTGCCGGCATGAATAGTGACTGAATTTTCCGGTGTGGCGAATTCTTTGAGAATGGGCAAATCGGAAACAATCACCGGTTTTTCGCAAGCCATCGGCTCCACGGCGGCCAGAGGCACATCAAATTTGCCATGCATATTCTGTACTGGAAAGATAATAATATCAGATAGGTTATAGAGCTTAGGCATGTCAGCGAAAATATCCAGAAAAACTACACGATCTAGAACTTTATGCTCACCAAGTCTTTTAACTACGGTTTCTTTTTTCGCTACCGCCACTGGATCATTCTTCAAGCGGCAGGCAAAAAGAATTTTGATGTTTCTCTTGCGAAGCTCCATAGCTTGATCAATAATCATTTGCGCAATATCATCCGTCGCTCCCAAGCGCACATATTCCCCGGGAAAAGTGACAATGAAATCTTTTTCTTCCAGGCCGAGTTCTTGGATAGTCGCCAGGTCTTTGGCTTGAGGGGAGTAATAATCCAAATCAATGCCGGGATACACCCGTTTGACATTCTTAAAACCTAAACTATTCAATTTGTTTTTAGCATAATCAGAATAGGTTATGATAAGGTCAGCAAAAAGCATTTCCGGATAATCGGCGTCGGTAAATAAATCTTCTCGCAGAGTGGCAATGGTTTGAATGGTGCGGGCTTTTTTATTTTTGACAAAAGTTTTGAAACCGAAGGCATTGAGCTTATTAGGGGTGAGCATGAAGTGCATGATATCAAAATCTTTTCGGATGCGCATCAGTTTCAAGAGGCGGGCCCGTTGCATCCAGGATAAATGATTGGAAGTGTAGATTGGCCTTTGACGCACATTAGGCGGCAAATCAGCTATCAATCCGTTAGTAAGGAGATTAATTTCTAGGCCAGGAATATTTTTTGCTAAATAATAAGCAAAATTTTTACTCGCTTCATCCCAGGGTGGAGCAATGGGGCGGGTGACGAGAAGGATTTTTTTATTTTCTAACATGATAATATCTTATTTAATATTTTTATAAATTTCTTGCACGATTTCTTTATCAGAAGAGACCCGAATAGTGAAGCGTTCCGCTATTTTGTCCTTCATGGGCACGACAATCTCTTTTTTGTTTTCGGGTGCTACTGAAACAATGCCATCGGCAATTTTTTCTTTACCAGCCAAAAGCTCCCAATGGAAATTAGATTGAGAGGTGAAATTTTCAATGACAAAATCCATGCTTTCTGTCTGATGATTGGTAAAACTGAGAGAGAACCAGTCGGTGTTATGGGCCGGATTGTTATAGCGTGTGTCAATGGCAAATAAATAGCTGGCGCCGGCGACAAACAGCAGGGTGATAAAGAGGATGATTTTGTGGTGTTGATTAAGGGAAATCATAAAAATTATTTTCGATAATAAATATTTATTTGCGAGGCGGAATAGATTTGGTCAAAATTGGTCAACTTCTTAAACTGCGCGCTATCAGAAATCGGGTTGACCATGATGAAATCAGTGCCCGTTTCTTGGAAACAAGCTTGCGCTTCTTGCGTAGCGGGGCTGGCAATCATAGTCAAGGTGCACATCTCGCGTGGTTTAGTGATATCATCATAGCGCTTAAAGTATCCTCGAGATAATGGGTTTTTATAGCCACGCATCAGAAAAAGTTTGATCCAGGAATCAGCAGTAATATAATTATGATCTTTGAGAATCATGTCTGATGCAGTGGTATTTTGAGCAAGATAAGTGGAGGCGTTGAAAGTTTGCGCAATTGGACTGAGGTCTTCATTTTTTTTGAAAGCCATGGCTGAATCTCTTAGCCCATCCATAAAAACAAATGCTAATAGAATGATAGAGCTGATGATAAGGAGGAAATGGTTTTTTTTATTTTTAGAAAGAGTAAAAACAAAATAAACAGTATAAGCGCTCAGAATAGCTAGAGGATAGGAGAGATAATTGCCGATACGACTACTGGGTAAGTTGACCAGGAGGAGCTTGGGAAGGGTGGACATGATGAGAATCATGGCTGCCCAGCTAAATAACAGAATATGCCCGAAGCTTTTGCGGCGGATGGTCCACGCCAAGATAAGCATCCCTACGAACCCGAAGGCGATACGAGCTTCGCCAATGGAGGAGCGTAAGTTGGTAATAGTGAGTCCGGCGCGAGTATCTTTAGATGGTTCTCCTACTGCCGTGCCTACGGCGCTACCACTAATGTAGGTCGGTGTGAAAACAAAAAAGAAAAAAACTAGACCCAGAGCAAAAACAATCAGCACTTGAGGAGAGAAAACTACTTGAAAAATAGAGGTGAAAATAGCTCTTAGTCGCGAAAAATTAAAGGCCAGAAAAAGCAGCAGGAAAAGAGCAGTGATGAAAAGAAAAATGAAAGCGGTGAGGTGATGGGTATAGAAAAGACCGAAGGTAGAGAAAATTGCTAGCGCTAGGAAAGTACGAGAGGTGTTGCCCGGTAAATCGTCTTTTTCAAAAAAAGAAAAAGCACGATAGTAAAAATAAAAAGACAGTGGTAACAGCAAATTGCCCATGATGTTTCCCACCACACCTCCACTGACAAATTTGGCTTGCGGAGAACTGATAGCATAGAGCACGCCCAGAAAAAGCAGGGTTAGGATAGCGACATTTTTTTGCTTGGTCAGGCGCAAGACGAGAATGAAGACGGTCAGGATGCTCGCTAAATTAACCAGCAGGAGCACAACTATGGGAAAGGCTGAGAAAAAGCTAGCGCCGCTCAATAGGGCGATTATCCCGAAGATGATATGTTCGCCAATAATGAAGTCTGGCATGCCGTCATAGGTGGGCAAAGTATGATTTTCCACCATCCACTTGGCCCAATACATATGATGACCCATATCAGTAGCAGTAGGGTAAACGGTGTTGGAAAGATAGGTTGTTTTGATGAAAATAGTTAGGAATAGCAAGATGAGGATGAGGATGAATTGATTTTTGGAAAAATGAAACAGCTCTGCACCATCTGCTTGGGGTGCAGAACCATTTTTTGGCTGATGACTCCGCACCCAAAAAATCGAAAAACATACTAGGACAAACAATGTAATTGCACTTAGTGCAGAAAGGCGGGTGATGGCCAGATGAGTCCTGGCAAAAATGAAAAAAATAAAATCTACGCTGATGATGCTGAGGCCGAAAGAAAGAACAAATCTTTCCAGGGTGTTCAGTAGAGAACTTTTGCCAAACACCGCCAGGAGCAGAAAATAGCCTGGCAAAAAAACCACAAAGACTAGCGAGGCGAAGAATAATAGTTGGGAGGTGATAGTTGCTAGCATAAATTTATTTCTTATTAACTAATGTTTCAATATCAGTGAGATAGAGTTGGGAAATTTTCTTCCAACTAAAATTGTCTATCACAAATTGGCGGGCTTTTTGACCAAAATTTTTGCGATAGGTTTCATCGGCTAGCAGCGCATTGATTCTCGCGACATATCCGTCCACATTCTGGGTTTCCACCAGAAATCCATCTTGTTCATGTTTGATCGCATCCTTCAGGCCTTCGAGATTAGCAGCAATCACCGGGATACCGCAATAGGCTGCCTCAATAACAGAAATGCCAAACCCTTCCATATCACCAGCAATGACAATGTTGGGTTGCACAAAGATGTCGCAAGTGTAAAAAAGCATATCTCGCACCGGGTCTCCCATATAGCCGATAGTTTTGACGCGCTTTTCCAGATGAGTTTCAGTAATGGCTTGCAGGATGTTTTCTTTGTCCGGACCGTCGCCAGCCACTATATATAAAACATTCTCAGCTAGTCTCGGCATGACGTTTCTAATAAACCACGCCACACCTTTTCGTCTAGCTAGTCTGCCGGAAGTCATAATGACGTGTTTGTTTTGCAAGTCTTCACCTAGGAATTTTTCCAAATCAGTTCGTGCAAATCCTCCTTGGAATTTTTCAATATCGATGCCATTGGGAATAAAGACTAATTTTTCTTCCCCAATGCCTTTTTCTCGGGCGACGCGGATGGTTTCATTGCCCACGGCAATGAGCTGATCCATGCGCGGAATAAAAAAACCGACCCAGAAAGTTTGATAGATCCAATTATGGAAAGTCAAATCCAAACCATGGACCACAGTCACTACCGGCTTGCGATAGATAATTTTCAAAATCCAACCGATGTGCGCCAGAAGAGCATTGCCCAACACAATCACGTCATAGCGGGGCATCAAAAAAAGGCTCTTGATCAGGGCATAGGGCATCCACAGGGGCAAGATTTTCTTGCCGCGGCCATTGGCAATGACTTTTACTTCGGCAATTTTGCCTAGCCAGGTAGAGAGTTCATAATTCTGGTTTTCTACTCCGCCTACGGTTGGCGGGTAGGCATGGGAAATAAATAAAATACGCATAAAATGACTTAAGCAATTACTTTCATATTTTACCCTATATCCGTGAATTTTTCAAGAAAAAAAGCTCGCCACGCGAACCTTGTTAATAGGGTAAATTTTCACTTCAGGCACTATACTTAATTATACACTAAAAATAGCCTTTTGTAAATAGCAGGGGGAATGGAGGCTTAAATAAGAGAATATTTGGGGGTGATAAAATAAATGAACAGATACATTGGCAGGAGAGTGAAAAAGAGGTAGGATAGAGGAATGAATGATCAATTATTAGGGGTGGGAATTTTTTTCTTGCTGGTCAATGCGACGGCTTTTTTGGTGATGCTGTGGGACAAGTCTCGCTCACGCCAAAAGGGAGCTGA
>JBAZXY010000045.1:0-9770 GCA_041659585.1 Parcubacteria group bacterium
TTGGTGCGGCTATCAGCACATTTGTCCGATGTGGAAACACAAATTCAAAGAAGAACGCCGGATTGACACAGTAGAGGTGAATGCCGCTATTGGCGAATATATCGAACTCAAATCTGCCATTTCCATCACCAAAGATCGCTTGGGAGAAATTCAGGAAAAAGTGCTGCAATACATGGACCAAGAAGGAGTGGAACGGGTTTTCGGCGAACAAGGCATTATCGCCCGCTCGGTGCGCAAAACTTATAAATATGACGAAAAAAGAATCCGGGAAATTTTGGAACCTTTGGATAAATGGGAAGCGGTTTTGAAAGTGGACGGCGTGGCCTTGAAACAAATTTTCGAAGTCCTTCCCTTCTCCGCCAAGACCGAGATTGAAAAAGCCAAAACCGTCAACAAAGAAACTAAAACTCTGGCGGTGAAAAAGAAGTAGTTTCTGTCAAAATTTGCTCTTGACAGATGTTTATTTTTTTGCTACAATTAACAATTGTCAGAATTTACTGATAATACAGTTGCGATTTTTTCGCATAAAAGCACTCTTATTGGAGGATAGAATGGAAGCAATAATTGTAAAAATAATACTATTATTAATTTTGATTGCTATTCTTGCTGTACTTGAATCAACTATAGATTTAACGCTTGGTACTGTTGATAGTTCAGTAAAAATAAATAAAAAATACATCGTTGATAATGTAGTGAAGAGAGTCTCTGGAGCAATTGTGGGTATCTATATCTATATTAATTTCTTTGTTGAGTAGTACTCATCCGCCAAGTCAAAGACCTCTGGCGGACTTTTTTTGCATAAAAATACCATTTATTACGGGGCATAAATGTTGACGATGAAGAAGAAATGAAATAAAAGCTTTTTTATAACAAAAAAACTCTATTCAATTAGGAAACAGAGTTTTTTAAAATTAGGCGGTATAGAAAAAAATGATTGTTAGTTGAATTAGGTCACTGGTATAGTCGGAGGGCTTTTTGGTAATCACCCTTGCTACCAAAATTAATTCCATCTATAGGTGCCTAATCCTAGCTCATACTACTACATGCGCTCTTTGGAAAATATTTCACTTTTTTAGGATCCGCTGAGTAAGGTTTGAAATTTCTTTTCCAAAGCCACTTTTACGCGCTCCAGATCTTGGGAAAAAACCCGCAACTCTTGAATACTGGCCGTGCCCCGAACCTTGATTAGAAGACAACCGCTCTCCTCCATAATTTTCATTCTTTGCGGAGCCGTTTTGAGGCGCATCTTAATATACCCGACTGTGACACTAGTCACTGCCGGATGTTTCAGGAGAAAATCAACTACTGGCTTAGCAGCATCAATCACGGTGGTGTGTTTGCCACCTATTTTCCCACCGCAACGATGATTACTTTTTTTATTCATGTAAGTGGTCGTTAACTGACAGAGGTTCAATTTCCCGGGCGGAAGCTGAACCTCATATAATCGCGCGCAATATTTTTTAGTTAATAATGGTTCCCTGAGCTGTCCGACCCTCCAAGTAATCCTTCAGATTACTCAGGTTTTTACCATTCAGAATAGCCACTTCCAAGCCATTGGCTTGCGCCTCCTTGGAAGCGATGGGGTCAAAGGGGGCGCTCATCCCCGGGTCCCAGGTATCCCCCACCATTTGGCGGAAATCAGCCCAAGAAATCTTCTCAATCTTCTCGGCGTCCGGAAACTTCCTAGGGTCTTGTTCATACACATAATCAATATTGGAAAGATTAATGATTTTTTTAATCCCCAGATACTTGGCCAAAATCACCGCATCAAAATCAGTGGAAAACCCGGGCCGCCAGCCAGCCGCCACCAAGACACTTTCCTTGAAATCATAGAAATCTTCCAGGTCATGTGGATTTTTATTAATACGAGGATGGGCATTTTCGCGAAAAATGGTACGAATAAAATGGGCATTCATCCGGGTGGCATGGATGCCGATCCAGTCCTTGTCTTCGTTATTGATATCATCCACCTTAGCAGCCGCATCGATATATTTCCGGGCAGTTTTTCCGCCCCCAGTAATCAGAATGAACTTAAAGCCCTTGGCAATTTGTTCTTCAATCAACACTTTGAAATACCGGACAAATTCCCAATCAATTTCTTCCGGCACAATTAGTGAGCCACCGAGCGAAATAATCACCATTTTTTGTTCCATATTTTTCTTAGTTACATTAAAAAATTATTAATACTTTACTTAGCGCAACCCGTGCTCAACATTCTCCCTTGCCCCAAGGCTTCCTCCGCCGTGGCAAAACACACCACATTTTCCGGTTTGATGCGCTTGGCATAAGAGCAACTGGGTGGATAGAATTTATCCGAATTTTTACTCCCTACATAAGCGCATTTTTCTGACGTAGTAACTGTTCCACTGGAGACTAAATTAGCCTCCTTGGTCGATGATTCACTCTGTGAGCCACTGGAACTTATTGTAGCACTATTTGTTAGCTCTGGGCTAATTTTGGAGTCTCCAGAGGGTCTTTCAATAATAATATTTCCCTCCGGCCGAGCCCTCCCTTGTGCATAACCCATCTCGAAGGCAATCACCGCAATCAGCACCAATCCCAAGCCAAGTACAAGCTTGCTTTCATAGCGCGCCCAGAACTGTTTTATGGCACTATTGCCCTGATTTTCTAATGGCATATTTAGTATAAAAATTAAGCATATAAATATTGTGATGGGGGTCTTTTTATGGTGTTTTTTACAACCCATAGTTTGCGCTATTAATGTTATTGACATTATACCATATTTTGCTATAATTAAACTCATGTTTAGATTATGGCAGTGTGGTGATGGACAGATGTCATAATAATAAAGCATTTACATATTTAAAAAATTTATAACATAGAAAAAATATGGCACATCGTAAAGCTGGTGGGTCCACCCAACTGGGTCGTGATTCGATATCTAAAAGATTAGGCGTCAAAATTTTTGGTGCGCAAAAGGTTTCTGCTGGAAATATTATCATCCGTCAACGAGGAACTAAATGGAGGCCGGGAGAAAATGTAAGACGTGGAGAGGATGATACCCTCTACTCCGTAATTGATGGTGTGGTTGCCTTTGCTAAAAAGAAGGTGCGCACCTTTACTGGAAAGCTAGAAAATAAACGTTTTGTTTCTGTAGTGAAGATCGAAGAAACTCCCACAGAGAAAAAAATAGCTCGAGCAAACAATCGTAAAGCAAAGCTAATTATCAAGAAACACAAATAAACTTGTCCTATAAAAAAAATATCCACATCAAGTGGATATTTTTTTTATTTCTAAAAAGCACTATTTACTAGGTAAGCATTTTAAGCACGTCTTCCATCTTAACAGTAGCCACTCCCAGAACACTATCCGCTCCGCCGTAATAGATGTAAATTAATCCATCGCGCACTACAGCTCCGCACGGAAAAACCACGCGATTCACTTGACCGTTCAGCTCATAATCCATCTCTGGTTCCATAATGTGATAAGATGTTCGACCAATGACATTCTCTGGATTTTCCAAATCCAAAAGAGCTGCACCTAATTTATATATTCCGTCATTCACGCCGTGATAGAACAATAACCAGCCTTTTTCAGTTTTGATTGGTGGAATAGATAGTCCTATGCGAAAAGAATCCCACATCCCTTTTCTTGGCGACATCAATTTGATATATTCCTGCACTCGCTCACCCGAAAAATCTAGCGAGTCCATATAATCAGCACAAATGCTCGATCCGAGGCGATGAATCATGAAATATTTGTCACGGATTTTTTCCGGAATGATACAAGCATCCTTGTCCCATTCTTTTTCCGGTGACACAATAATTGGATCCGTCCAGTCCCACTTTTTAGCCAGAAAATCATCTACAGCAATCGAACTGATAGCCACCTTAGGAGAATCAATACCATTATAAGCGGTATAGAAAATATAGATTCGATCATCTACTTTCACAATCCGCGGATCTTCACAGCCAGAATTCCCCCCCGGCACACCTTTATTTTCAAAATCAAAGCGTGGTCCATAAATTGGGTCAGGAAAATTCTCTGTCAGATGAAATCCATCCTCCGTAGTCGCATAACCGACATAAGAAGTATTATCGTCAGACATAGCCCGGTAGAGAATATGGATTTTTCCATCCAAATCAATGGCTGCTGGATTAAAAATAGCTTTGGAGCGCCATGCCGTGCCTGGATCAGGAATCATAATCGGATTTTTGTCGTAGCGCTTAACCAGTTCTGCTGTACGTTCCTTGTCCATAGCATTTAAAAGCAAATCTAGATTAACTTCCGCCACGGCACACACTGTATCAGCTGCTCCATAAAAAATACGCAGATTCTCATCTATCACCATCGCACCGCTCGGAAAGACAATATTATCCACCTGGCCATACAATTCATAGCTGGCTTCTGGAATGAGAAAAGCTTCCGTAGTGCGTTTAATAATCCGACTCGGATCATCTAGTGCGGTTAAGAAAGCCTCTATACCGAAGATACGCTCTTTTTCATCGAAATAATTTTGAATATGCGAATAGATGAAAAGCCAGCCATCCTTGGTTTTCACTGGCGCAGCTCCAATTTCCACATGATCCGTTTCGGTCCGCTTTAGGTCAATGACACATTGATCTAAATTGCCATAAAACTCATTCCAATATGTTTCTGACCACATATCTGACTCTTCTTCAAATTGTACGATACAAATTTTGGAAGGAGGATTATCCGTGTTAACTGTCAGCACAGCGGTAAATTTTCCATTCACCTTCTCTGGGAAAAGCGACATTGCCTTAGCGTTAAAAGGTGTCACTAAGTGTTTCTCGCTAATAGTTTCCAGGTCAGTAGAAATAGCTAAGGCTACCTTAATGCCAGCTGCTCCAAAGGGAAAGGTTGACAGTGCAGTATAGAAAATATAATACTTATTATCAATCTTGGTGATACGAGGATCTTCGCAACCGAATTTTTCCCACGCCTCTTCTGGCAAAATCAATTCCCTACGTTTTTCAAAATCCACACCATTAGTAGATGTAGCATGACCAATAACAGATAGATTCAATTCGTGGCCACCCACCGTCTTTTTTTCTGATACTGCTCGATAAACCACATCTATCCGGTCATCTTTTTTTACCGGAGAGCAATTAAAAACAGCTGAATTTTCCCAGGGATTCTCTAGGATAGGTGCTAAGATGGGATTATGAGGCGATCTTTTTACATAAAACATATTTTTCCACACTAACTTATTATTTTTTTAAAAAAAATTTAGACATCCACTTTTTCCATAGTGGTTTTTTTATCTTCAATCATCTTTTCCAGGAAATCATCCAATTTAGCACTAGCGACACACATCACCATATCCGCCCCTCCATAATAAATATGTAATATATCCTTCTGAATAACTGCTCCACAAACATATACCACACCTGCTTTCATGCCTTCATTTTCATATATCTCATCTGGCTCCAAAAGTGGCACACGGGAACGATAGAGAATTTTTTCCGGGTTTTTGTAATCCAAAATCATCGCTCCAATCTTGTAACGATTAGGATCATGCTTATCCATCGCATGGTAGAAAAGCAGCCAACCGTATTTAGTCTTAATTGGTGGAGCTCCCGCCCCTCGCACAATGTTATCCCAGCGGTTTTCCTTGGTGTCCGTTTGGCGGAAGCTATTTTCAATATACACCTTTTCTTCGTCCAAATTATCAAAATAATCAATCATGACTTGCGGAGTGATACTGTGGATAATAGCATATTTGCCATTGATTTTTTCTGGAAAAACAATCCAATTTTTTTGAATCTGCCCAGGCTTGGAAATGAGTCGAGCTTTGGTCCAATTCCAGCGCTGATGGATAAAATCACTATAAGAAATGGAGGTCATTGCCACGCCCGGCACATCATGACCGTTATAAGCCACATAAGTCATATAGATAGTCTTGCCTACCTTGGTGAGACGAGGATCTTCACATCCCCCACTGCAACCACCGCCGGATTCATAAATCGCCGGATCGGTACAAGGGTCATATTTAGCGCAATTTGCCCCCTCAAATTTTTCTCGCGGAACATAAATAGGAAATCCTAATCGGGTGTCAAAATTAAAACCATCCTTGCTGGAAGCATAACCCAATGAAGAAACATCATCATCTCCAATGGCTCGATAGAGTAGATGGAATTTTCCGTTGGCGTGAATTGCAGCTGCGTTGAAAACAGCTTTGCTCTCCCAACTATTTTTTAGATTCGGCATCAGGATAGGATTCTCATTATGGCGTTCTATGGCAGTCACTCTTGCTTGTTTGGGTGTATGAAATTTAGGCACCCTGAAATCAACCCGCATCAATTCCCCAGCCACAACATAATAAACAAAGATGTTTTTATCCTTGTAATATGCCCCAATAGAAGAAGCATTGTCAGCTTCTGTTAATGGGAAGCTCTGCTCCCAAATCGGTTTTTCACAACGCCATAGCAATTGACTAGGATTTTCCTGTGCAAACAAAGCTCCTCCGACTTGCAAATAAAAACGTTGATCTTTCACAAAAGAGGATTCATAGAGTAATAATACTCCCTTTTCCGTAGCAATAGTCTCAATTATCCGCACTCCATTATGATCAAAAAAGTTTTGCCTAGGTGTCAGAAGATGCTCCCTTTGAATTTCCCATTTATCCAATGTGTTCGCAGTAGCAAAGTAAATAAAATTTTCTCCCGTATAAGCAGTGTATTTTTCTTGAAAAGCCTCTTTTTTAGCAAAAATAAATCGATGCTTGATAACACTGGTAGCGGCATATTCTTGAAAAGTCAGCTTGTCCGATAATTCAGCAAAAGCGGTTAATTGTTGGTCGAAATCAACTTTGCGATAGTTCAATACCAGCTGATCATTGATTTGTGTGACATTGATTTCCGAGATACTTTGCAAAGGCACGTCATAGCCAAAATTATTTACCAAAGAAATTTCTTTGGCATTTTTGAAAAATCCCTTGCTATCTAAGCGCAGAATAAAAAGTTTACCCGCTTCTTCATATAACAAGTGCTCTTTATTCTTGATAGTGAAAATCTTGAAATATTTTCGGGATAGTTCTTTTCTTACAAGCTTTTCCTTTTCCCCGGCGCCAGTAGCGACACCCCTCATGACATTGGTCGGTATTGATTTTCTTTTTGCTGTCAGCGCTCTTTTTCTTGGAATGGCAGCATCCAACTTTTTCGCTGTTTTTTGCCAAGAAGTTTTTATAGCATGCTTCGCTATCCCTTCTTTTTCAGAAGAGGAAGAATTATGTAATAAACCCGTTAACGCTTTGAGCATATGATTATTTTGTTTTTATATTACTTTTTCATAGGCCATTTATCCTATTCAATCACTTTTATATTATACCACATTTTTATTTTTTAGCTAATTTGTGGTTATTATTTGGAAACATTTTTTATACAAGCCGCAATTAATCCATTGAAAACGGGATGGCCCTTGAAAGGATCCGTTTTTAGTTCCGGATGAAATTGTGTGGCTACGAAAAATGGATGCTCTACTTGTGGCAGCTCGACAATTTCCATCAGTTTGCCGTCCGGTGATTTTCCAGAGAAAATGAGACCAGCTTTTTCAATTTGAGCAATGTATTGAGGATTCACTTCCCAGCGGTGTCGATGTCGCTCCTCAATCTTAATAGATTTATAAATTTTATGCGCCAACGTACCCTTTGTCAAAGTAGCTTGATAAGCACCGAGTCGCATTGTGGCGCCATAATTACCATCTTCTAAATTCTTTTTTTGCTCCGGCATGATATCAATTACGGGATTTTTCGTTTTACGATCAACTTCAGTCGTGTTGGCATCTTTGAGACCCAAAACATTGCGCGCAAATTCAATCACCGCCAGTTGCATGCCATAACAAATACCTAAAAAAGGAATCTTCTCTTGACGTAAAAATTCAATCACATTGACTTTTCCTTCAATTCCTCTTGAGCCGAAACCACCGGGAACAACAATACCATCATATTGGCGCAATTCCTCCAGTTTTTCTGGATTTTTCTCATACACTTCACTGCTCAACCAGTCAATCTGCGGTTTCACCTGATGGAAATAACTAGCGTGTTTCACCGCCTCAATCACACTGAGATAGGCATCCGACAAGACAAAATCACCGGTATCAAAATATTTTCCGACAATTCCAATTTTAATAGTTTGCTTAGGATGCTTAATCTTTTCTACCAGATCATACCATTTTGTAAGATCAGTTTTATTATATTTCAAACCTAATTTTTTCAAAATAAGACGACTAAAATCATCGCGCTCAAAATTAATCGGCACCTCATAGATACTGTCGATATCCGGCGCTGAAATCACATCCCGCTCCGGGATATTGCAAAACATAGCAATTTTCTCCTTACGGCGATCATCCAAGTAGGTTTCCGCTCGGGCAATGATAAAATCCGGTTGAATTCCTGCACTATTCAAAGTCCGCACCGCATATTGAGTGGGCTTAGTTTTCATTTCTCCCACCTTGGAAGGCAATGGCAAGAAACTCACCATCACAGTCAATACATCATCCGGATATTTAATCTTCATCATCCGCGCCGCTTCCAAGAAAAGAATGTTTTGATACTCACCTACCGTGCCACCCACTTCGATAATAGTAATATCCGATTTGGCTTTTTCAGAAGCGATTTCAATGCGCTCAATCACCTCGAGGGGGATATGTGGCACCACCTCCACACATTTCCCTTTATATTTCAAATCTCTTTCTTTGTGAATAACTGACTCATAAACACTACCAGTGGTCATATAATTTTCTGAAGGCAGGGTGATATCCAAAAAGCGCTCATAATTTCCCATATCCTGATCAGTTTCCAGACCGGAATCCAAAACAAAAACCTCTCCATGCTCTGTGGGATTCATCGTCCCAGCATCCACGTTGATATAGGGATCAATCTTAAGTGCAGTAATATTAAAACCACGGGCCTTCAAAATAGCACCAATAGAAGAGGTCGTAATACCTTTTCCAACACCACTCATCACGCCCCCCACAACAAAGATATATTTTCTGTTCTTCATAAAATTATAAAAAATTTAAATTATTTTTTTACAAATGAAAAAGCCGCCTCCCCTGCGACTTTAGAGCTTGCTTACAATCCCTCTTAAGCTCATATCTAGTTTTCAAAAATCCTTTAGGCACTTTCCACAATCACCATCACACTAGTTTCAATAGCATGATCCAAATGAACAGCTATTTCATATTCACCCAATTCCTTAATATGATCTTCCAACACAATCGATTTTTCCGCCACCACAATCCCCTCTTTTTTCAAAGCACTCATAATATCTTTGGCTTGCACTGAACCAAACAGCTTACCATTTTTTTCTTTCATTAGAATGGTGACTGATGTTCCCTCTAAGGCACTGGCCAAAGCTTGGGTTTTTTCTAAATCAGCCTGTTCATTTTCCGCTTGTTTGCTTTTAATGGCGGTAATCTTGCGCACTGAACTATCTGTTGCGATTTCTGCTAATTTTCTGGAAAACAACATATTGCGAGCATAACCCTCAGCCACCTCTTTGAGATCGCCTTTTTTCCCTAAACCCTTGACATCTTGCAGTAATATAACTTTCATTTTTAGTATTTTTCTATTATTTGCCAGCGCCTTTTTTAAAAAAGCTCCAGCCTCATTTAATTCCCACTTAGTATACCCATTGTAACAAAAAACAAAATAAGTGACAAGCGCGCAATGTGCTATAAATAGGTATTATTTAGCCTAGTGCCCTATTTTAAATGAAAATTTCCAACATTACCGGTAAATGATCGGAGATTTGTTCATCCAGAACGCGCGCATCGGCTGTAATATT
>JBAZXY010000046.1:0-9673 GCA_041659585.1 Parcubacteria group bacterium
TTATTTGGTGGAATGGACATCGCTTGTGCAGCATTAATCACTCGATTGATATCACCTTCCGTCACTTCCCCATCAGCCTTTCCAACTGCGATTACTCCCTTGGAATTTTGCGAAGTGATGTGACTACCACCAATGCTTACTACCGCCTGAGTAATGGCAATGCCAGCTGTTCGCTCAGCCTGCTCCACAGAGTCATTAATTGACTTGATTGTCTCCTCCAGATCCACCACCACACCCTTACGCACTCCGGCCGACATGGCAAAACCAACCCCGATTATTCTGGGTTTTTCTTCTTCCGGGAAAATTTGAGCAATTACAGTTCTTACGCTTGTTGATCCGACATCAATGCCAACAACAATATCACGATTTGCCATGATCGATTTGCTTTTTAGACTAGTTACGATTTATCTTCTAAATTATATTATAAAAACAGCTATCCCGCAATTGCCACTATTTCCCAATGATATGAGGGATAAAAATAAGTAACCCGATAATCACCGCCAGCAAAGAGGATACCAACACGCTGGCTGCCATTAAATCCTTAATTACACGCACATAAGGATGCACTTTAGGCTTCAGAATATCAGCGATGCGCTCCATCACCGTATTTAAAAGCTCCATCACTAAAACCCCCATAATCACCAGGAACAACACGATCATTTCACTAGGAGAAACCTGGTAATAGATCATTGCTATTAAAACCAAGCAAGCTACCATTATTTCATTTTGAAAATTTTTCTCATGCCTGATTGCATAATTCAAGCCATTTACAGCATGCCGCAAACTCATCGTAAAACTCTTCAGTCTCCTCATATTATTCTATCTCACTAATTACTTTTTTCTGCAAGGAAAACATAGTCTCTCCATGCGCAAAACCCAAAAGATGCAACACGCCATGAGCAGTCACATTCGCCAGTTCCTGCTGCAAAGGAATATTTTCTGCCTGCGCATATTTCTTTATATCATCATAACATAAAATCAGCTCGCCTAGAAATATCTCTTCTGCGGCATCCGCTTGCAATTCTTCAATGGCTTCGTATTCAAAAAAAGACAAGATATCTGTCACACTATCCTTATGCCTGTTTTCACGATTTAATTTCTGCATCTCCAATTCAGACACTAAAGCCACGCTAATGGAAATATTTTTTTCTTGCAAGAAATTATATCCCGTAGCCATAATAGTGCTTTCTATCACTCGTACAAAAAAAACATCCTCCACTGGGCTATGCGTAGTATTATTAACTTCAATATCCAATAACATTATTTTTTTCATTATATTTATTATAGCATAAAAAAAATCCCTAGCTAACCAGGAATTTTTTATAAGCACAGTTTTTATTGCAATTGCTCCTCAGCAATTTTCTTCACGACATTACCATCTGTCTGACCCTTGAGTTTGCTCATAGCCAATCCCATCACTTTGCCAATGTCCGCCTTACTGCTCGCTCCCGTCTCGGCAATCACTGCTACAACAACTTCCCGCACTGCCGCCTCACTCAATTGCGCTGGCAAATAGGCCATCAAAATTGCCACTTCCATAGCTTCTTTTTCCGCCAATTCTGGTCGTCCGCCTTCAGCAAATTGAGCCATGGCGTCTTTTCGCTGCTTAACAGCTTTACCAATAACAACCAACACCTCTTCATCACTGAGCCCTTCTTCTCTTTTTTTGAGCTCAATTTCTGTATTTTTTATCATAGAATCCAGCATGCGTAGAACATCGCGCTTCTCGGTTTCACCGGCCCTCATTGCTGCTTTTAAATCTTCAAAAATTTGTTTTTTAAGTGACATATATGTATTTTATCTACGAAATACAAATTTTACGAAATTACTAACCACTCACTTGTAGCTTCGTAATTTCGTATAGTTTCGTAATTCGTAGAAAGTAATGTTATTTATTACTTTACGATTTTCTTTTTAGCTTGTTTGAAATTCTCTTCATCAAATTTACCCATTTTTTTCAAACGATCAACTACCTTCTTTACTTGAGCCCGGTACATAGCACCTTGGCGCAATTCACTCTTACTCTCTTCTTCCGCTCTAAACCGACTCTTCCTAGCTTTTACCAAAACGCCACTCTGTTGTACGCGACGAGAAAAACGCCTGATTAAACTTTCAGATGTTTCTCGATCTTTCTTTTTTACTTCAATCATAATAAAACCTCCTTTCCAAATAATAAACATGTTTTAGTTAACATGCAACATGTAACATGTAACATTTGCGTTGCTTCCGTAAATTCTATCAACGCCTTTTATGTTATATGCTATATGCTATATGCTATGCATATCTTCATACATCTTAGCTCCACCAATCAGATGCAAATGAATATGCAATATCTCCTGACCACCCCACTCGCCTACCCGAAATAGTAGTCTATACCCTTTTTCTGCAATTGCCAAATCAGTCGCTATTTGCTTGGCCGCCAAGATCATCTCTCCTATCAATTCAGCATCCTGAATTTTTAGATTATTAATAGTGGTAATGTGTTGTTTTGGAATGATAAGTATATGTACTGGAGCGAGAGGATTAATATCCCTAAAGGCCACCACCCTCTCGCTTTCATAAGCAAAATCAACCGGTATTTCCTTGGTAATAATTTTACAAAAAATACATTCCGTCATCATAGCTACTATTAACTAGGTTAGTTGCTTTCGTGATACACTACGACGTTATCACTCTTAAGCTTTCTTTTTACCAGATCAATGAGTTTTGCCGCGCTAGCAGTCTCCTGCTCGCCACTGACCATGTTCTTAATAATTACGGTTCCATCTAGAGCTTCTTTTTGACCTAAAATCAAAGTCATCTCCACGCCTAATCGATTAGCTACTCGCAATTGCGATTTCAGACTACCGCGCCCGAAACTTTCTGCTACAAGAATACCATTTTTTTCCAATTCTGAAAAAAGCTTAAGACTTTTCTTTTTTGCCAGTTCGCCAAGTTGCGCTAGGAAAACCTTAGGTTTTGGTGCTTTATATGGCTTAGCTTGGACACGTTTCATTTCAATAATTAACCGCTCCACACCTAATGCAAAACCAATGGCCGGAGTAGCTTCTCCTCCCAGCATCTTAACTAGTCCGTCATAGCGACCACCCCCGCCCAAAGCACTCTTCCTACCTTCTTCCGCACCAGACCAAACCTCAAATACTGTTTTAGTATAATAATCCAATCCACGCACTAATCTTGGATTAATCGTATACGGTAAATCCAACTCATCCAAATATTCCAATAAACTCTTAAAATGAACCCGACACTCTTCACACAGATGATCTACAGACTGAGGAGCTGCCGCTGACAGTTGAGAGCACTTATCCTCCTTACAGTCCAAAACCCGTAACGGACTCACTTCTATTCTTCGTTTGCAATCGATGCACAATTTACTAGCCTTAGATTCTAAATAGCTCACTAATAATTCCTTGTATTCCTTGCGACAAACTGGGCAACCAATGGAATTAATTTGCACCTGAACAGCTTTAATGCCCAAGCTTTGTACTAATCGAGTAGCTGCCTGAATCATCTGCGCATCCAGAATAGGATCCTGTTCACCAAAGGCCTCATAATTAACTTGATTAAACTCTCGTTGTCGCCCCTCCTGAGGACGATCATAGCGATACACTGGACCAGTCGAAAAAAGTTTCACCGGCTTACTTAAAATATTCATTCCATGTTGCAAATACGCGCGCGCTACACCAGCTGTCATCTCCGGACGCAAAGCCACTTTGTCTCCCCCTTTAGTGACGAAACTATATAATTCCTTCTCCACCACATCCGTCCCATCTCCAATGCTGCGATTAAATAAATTGCTAAACTCCACCAAGGGAACATCCAAACGAGAAAAACCATAATCTCTAGCTGACTTTTCCGAAACTCGACGCACTTGCTCCCAGTAAGGCTGATCTTCCGGCAAAATATCTTTCATGCCACGGGGCGTTTGCAAAACAATAGGCTCCAACTCTTTTTTCACTATTTGCTTGCGACGGCTCTTGGTGGCCACTTTCTTTGCTTTAGTGACAACTTTTTTGATGGACTTGGTCGCTTTTACTGACTTGGCTTTTTTTGCCACTGCTTTAGTATCCTTGGCCATAATAATATTTCTTTTACCCTTTAAATTGCTTAATATGCTCTGGGGTACGGCCCCTATGTAACCTTTTCCTAGAAAACAGCTATCTTATTCAATGGCCAGGCCCGAATAAAAGCCTCCCCGGTGATATCCGCTTCCGGCACAGGTCCCCATGACCGAGAGTCAGAGCTGAACATCCGGTTATCCCCCATCACAAAATATTCATCATTTTTCAATAAGGTAGATACTTCTCCTGATGTCTTCACGCTACTGGCAAGATAATCCCTTTCGTCCAGAACAAAGCCATTGGGATTTTCATTATTATAGATAGTTATCTTTCCATTTTTAACCTCCACCTTTTCTCCAGGCAAACCAATCACCCTCTTAATGAAAAACTGGCTGGGATTTTTTGGATAACGAAAAACCACCACGTGTTGCCGACCCAATTGCTTGAAAGGCTTCACCGTAAAGAAAGTTCGCTCTCCAATCCCAATATCCGTTTTTTTATAACCAAACTCATTCACAATCAAATATTGATTATTCTCAAAGTTAGGCTCCATAGAAGCTCCTTGGACAAAAAAAGGCTGGAAAAGAAAAACTCGAATAGGAACAATAATGATCAGTGCCAATAAAAAAATCTTCATTATTTCTAATACGAAACTACCGACACCGTAATAACCTTCATCGAGGCTATTGGAAGGATTATTATCTTTCACTTTTATTTTATTTTTAAGATTAATTAGAATAGATTATTTTTAGCTTAGCAGAAAATAGGCCTTTTGGCAAGGGTAATTTAGCCTTAATATAAGCCAAAAATTTGACGGATACAACTGAATTAAGATATTATTAAAACAAATACATATATGGATATTTTACCGCCGAAAAATAGCACCCCCCGTAACCCAATGAAGCATCCTGAAATTCATCCTATTCGACGTTCTGCCTCAACCATATCACCCACTATTTCACCCACCAAGAAATCACCAAAAAAACTTAGCTTCACTAATATTTTTTTGGTGATCTTTTTATTGCTTTTTTTTTGCAGCCTCGTTTATGGTAGTTTTTTTATATACAAAACCTACCGTATCGGGAAAAAAATCAATCCCACTACCGATCAAAATGGTTCTTTTTTAGAAACTATCAAGTCCGTTGTCCAACCCAACCTACCACCTATCAAGAAAGGTGCCAATGGTCAAACCAACATTCTTCTTTTGGGCATGGCTGGTCAAGGCAAGCCGGGACAAAATCTAACTGACACCCTCATGATTGCTAGCGTAGATACCAAGACCCATCGCGTCTCCCTCCTGTCCATCCCCCGCGATCTCTATGTCACCATCCCTGACACCAAAACACAAACTAAAATAAACTCCGTCTATCAATATGGCTTATCTAATTTTCAAAATGACCAAGGGAAAGCCGCTAATGCTATTGAGAAAACCATTGCCAATATCACTGGATTGCCTATTGATTATTATATTATTATGAACTTTGATGGCTTCGAAAGAGCGATTGATAATATCGATGGCATCAATATTATGAGCGAAAGAGATCTTTATGATGAGCGTTATCCCGGACCGAATTATAGCTATGAAACTTTCTCCCTCTCTAAAGGCTTCCATCATCTAGATGGAGCGACTGCCCTCAAATATGCTCGAGAACGCCACAATGATCCTGAGGGAGACTTTGGTCGCGCTAAAAGACAACAACAAATTATGCAAGCAGTCAAAAACAAAATTTTCTCCACTAGCACATTAATGAATGTCTTTGCTCTTAATAATCTCTTTGATACTTTGGGTGATAATATCAAAACCAATATCGCCATTGATGAATTTCCTAGTTTTTTCGAACTAGCCAAAAAACTCGATACTAACAATATTAATAATGTCGTGGTAGATGCCTGGAACACGGATAGTCTGCTCAAAGTATCCCATGTGCAATATGGTGATATTCGAGCATTTGTCTTGGTTCCGCGCATTGGCAATTACAGCGAAATCCATGATCTGGCTGCTAATATTTTTGACCTTAATGCCCTTAAGCGAAGGAAGGAAGAAATCGCCAAAGAAAATGCCACCCTCGTCGTTCTCAATCAAAGTGGAGACGCTCAAATACTTACTAAAATAAAAAAGGTTCTCCAAGACAACCTAAACTACAAAAACGTCAAAGTTTTACCCAACCCCACCAAAACAATTACGGAAAAAAGCGTTGTTTATGACGCCACCAATGGCCAGAAGCCTTTCACCTTGGATGAGTTGGCTGCCAAATTACCAGCCGAAATATCCTATACTATAAATGAGGAAGCTACCAGCCTGCTGCAAAAAGAAAACTATGATATGACCATCCTGATTGGAAAAGATTTAATTACCAAGTATAATATGGAAGATGATACCCTGGAAAATCTCAATGCCGCCCAGGATGATCAGATGTATATCAATTTATTAGACAAATAATTTTCGATTTCAAATTTTTAATTTTAAATCAATTTTAAATTACTAAATGAGCCGGTTTTAAAACTTAATCACCTTGATTTGATTTTAAAATTTTAAATTTAGACTTTAAAATTCCTTATTCCATGAAGATAATAATTGGCTTGGGCAATCCCGGCCAGCAATATGACAACACGCGCCACAACATCGGCTTTGCCATTGTGGATAAGCTGCAAGCACATTTCGCCTTTCCCGCATTTGGTTTCCATAAAAAATTCCAGGCCGAAATTTCCGAGGGAAGCAATGCGGAAGAAAAAATCCTCCTAGTGAAACCACAGACCTTCATGAATTTGTCCGGCATCACCGTGCGCGCCATCTTGGATTTCTACAAACTCTCTCCGGCTGACATCATCGTCATTCAGGATGACCTTGATATTGCCATCGGCACCTTCAAAATCGCCACTGACTCGCGCTCCGCCGGCCATAATGGCGTGCAGAATATTATCGACCACATCGGTACGCAGCAATTCACCCGTCTGCGCCTGGGAGTGGGAGCGGTCACCACCGACACACCCTCTTGTCGATTAGGAGCGCACGATTTTGTACTAGGAAGATTTTCTGCAGAAGAAAAAGAAAAAATTAATCAGCTGTTTGATGAGATTTTGGAAGCCATCAAAAAATTTTTCTAACTCAATCGCCCAACAAAAAAAAGAGCACCACGGCTCTTTTTTTTGTTTTCAGAAAATATTAATCCTTAAAATCAATTCCATTGCATATTATTCAGTCGGCATCTTGAAGTTGGCTGGCAACTCCCCCTTAGGCATATTTTTAGTGATATTTTGCATCATCAAGCATTGGTCCACAAAATCGATATCGGTTGGCAGAGTGAAATCCACTTTCTCCTTCGCTTCCTGGCAATTATTATTCTTCGCCTCCTCTTCAATTAATTTATCTGTCGAAGCAAAATCTGATTCATCCCCAGCTGTCTTAGGCATATTCTTACCAATCTCTTCCATGCAGGCCATGGTCATTTTAGTGCCGGCCTTGGTCTTGGTGTTCCAGCTATAAAAAGCTTCGCCGTCAAAAATACTGTTCATAGTCATTTCCTTGGAATCGGTGATGGATTTATATTTTTTTCCTTCGATATAGGTCTTGGTCTCCACACCATTTTCATTCATCACACATACCATCTGTTTGCCCATCCCAACCATCTCCTTCAAGCTTCCCGCAACTGCCCCCACGCCATTTCCCTTATCAGCCTCAGCTGCCTTGTTTGTTCCAGTTGGATTTTCCCCGGCAGTTGGTTGCTGTTGACTGCTATTACCACAGCCGCCTAAAAAAATAGCTCCGGCCATAATTGACAAAATCAAGAATACTTTTTTCATTGTTTTAATGTTTAGATAATTATGTTTTTAGTATAATAAAAATTCCCTGGAAATTCAAGCACAATAAAATAAACGGCAGTCTCACATTATAGTGAGACTGCCGCTGCTTATGCAATTGGAAGAAAATTAAATAATGCTTCATCAATCACTTCAAGTTCCTTGAAACATTCAGCATGGTCTAGCGTGCCGATTACTAAAAATGCCATCCTGGATTCCAAAGCAGCTTTCTTACCCATCAAAGGTCGCAAGTTATGAGAAACATCTACCCCCAAAGACTCAAGTCTGCTGATAACGGCAGCTATCATTTCCCTAATTCTCACTACCCTCTTTTCATTCTCCTTGAATTCATGCGCATCAACTTTCGAGCTAATCAATTCGACTTTCATCCAAGTCAGCTTGGTCATTAACCGATACAATTCCCTTATTTCATTGTTTCGCATTTTTGCAAGACAATCTCTGAAAACCGGATACGCATCCAATGATTTTCCCAAAAAAACACTCCCTTCGCAGAATTGAGGAACCAGCCCGAGCCTACGAATATGGACCAGCACCTCATCATTGCCGATGATAATCTGCAATCCCATATCATCCACACAACCGCTACTGTAATTCGTCAGCATTTCCACTGCATGCTTCTCATGCAATTCTAGTTCACCACTATACAGCGTTATGCATCGATTACACTTCTCTGGAAATATAAAATTACGCTTAGACAAATCGAATTCAAAAAAGTCACCAACCACAACACCAACAATCAACTCATCCTTATCACAAAAATCACCATCTCCATTACTACTGTACTTCCAGCGATAAGGCTTGCTTTGTATCATCATAAAATATTGGCCTAAGCAATCTGAAAATCGTTGTTGAGCTGTGTTCAATTTATCCACGACCTCTTGACGCAATTCCCCATATTTAACAATGACATAATCGGAAATAGGATTTCCATATGATTCGCCAGCCAAAATTCTCTCGCGGATTAATCTCCAAGTCGCATTCATATCAGCCGCAATCTTCCCCGTTTGCGATGTTGCCTGTTCAATTTGACCGTTTTTTCCTGCCATTTCGTCCGCTAATTCTTGCAAGGTTTTCTCATGCATGATCTCCTCCGTTCATGAAAGATTATGTGTTATTTTATTGGACGCAATCTTGTTTCTATTCTCTAATTGCGCCTATGATTAAATGAACTATCTCTAGAAAAGCTTATAGCAACCCATAGCCATTGTCAAACAAAAACAGAATCCGGTGCAAAAATATAAAAAAGGAGGAAGCAATGAATTTCATTGCTCCGCCTCAAGTTATGGAGAGAGTTTGTTATAGAGGGTATCCCTCCTGAAATCACCGAGTGAAATCAGGACCAATTTAAGTCCCTATTTTTGACACATTAATATTCTGGCTTTCTGCAGGATATTAGAATGTTATTTGTATTACTAACATCGAAAAGTACGTTTATCCCAATTCATACTTGCCCATAGTTTTATTTTTTCTGCCTTGTGCTAAAATAAAAAGTATTAATACCCCAGGGCAAACCCTGGACCCACAGGTTTCCGCGGCAAGCCGTGAGGTATTAAACTTTTTGTTGTTGTCGCTCGTTCGGAAATGAAAAATTATTTTCATTTCGCTCACTTCACTAAACAATAAACCTATGCCAAATAAAAACGATTTAGTTTATTTGAACGCCCTGCACAAAATCAACGGCGTGGGGCCGCAAAAGATGCGCAAGTTGATGGAGTTTTTTCCTTCGGCTGAAGCCGCTTGGTCGGCCGATATTTTCGCATTGGGACAAAGCGGCGTGGGCGAAGCATTGGCCG
>JBAZXY010000047.1:0-9411 GCA_041659585.1 Parcubacteria group bacterium
TTTTACTATTATAAGCCCTTTTGCTGAAAAAATAAATAGCCTGGGCTTGCTAGATAATTATGCACTAGCGCCATTTACCATCGCCCTGGGCAGTTACCTTTTTTCGAAGATTGAAGTTTGGAAAATTGTAAAAAAAGTGCCCCTCCCATTAGAAACAAAAAGCTCACCGCACGTGAGCTTTTTTTATTGGCCCTAACGCCGCAACCAAAATCAGTCCTGCGAAATATACTTCAAGTATTGGTGTATTATTATATACAGTCGGCTTTTAAGTTTTTAAAAAAATAATTATGGACTCATTCAACTCGTCCAGCACAAAACCGCTTTATCGAGGAACGCAAATTGTGTGGTATCTGTTCGGTCTCCTGGAGACACTCCTCGCCTTTCGTTTCGTCTTGAAATTGTTGGGAGCCAATCCCGCGGCCGGTTTTACCGATTTCATCTATGGCGTGACCTATGTTTTTGCAGCTCCGTTCCTAAGTGTTTTTCGTATCACCAAAGTATCCGGCAGTATCTTTGAGTGGACTACCCTGCTAGCGATGCTGGTATACTGGATCATCGCCTTTGGCATTATTAAGCTGTTCCTCATGAGTAGGACTGTCTCGACGCCGGAAGCTGCGAGCAAAATGAACAGGCAAGAAAAATAAGTTAATTAATTTAAATTAAAAAAAAATATATGGGAATTATTTTATGGATTGTCTTCGGGGCAATCGTCGGATGGGTCGCCTCCGCCGTGATGGGGACTAGTGAGGGTTTACTGATGGACATTGTCCTCGGAATCGTCGGAGCAGTGCTGGGTGGATGGTTAATGAGCTTTTTGGGAAAAGGTGGCGTGTCCGGCTTCAACCTGTACAGCTTCCTGGTCGCCATCCTTGGCGCCATGGTGTTGATTGCTATTGTGAGAGCCATACGCTAGTTTCCGGCAGCAAACAAAAATACCCGTCAAAGCGGGTATTTTTGCTTTATAATCCGCGCTTTTTTAAAACCACTAACGTTTAGCCAGTGATTTTCATCTTAGCAGAGAGTTGATTTATTTTGTTTCTCATCGGCACCTCAACGAAATAATAAGTGAGAGTGGAAACACCCATAACCATAGCCAAATAGATAGAAGCATACAACCAAGCAGTTCCCCAATCAAGATGGTCTAATTTTATTTGCGTAAATTTTTTGCAATAATTCAACAGAAAAAACATCAGCGGCAGGTGCATCAAATAAAGCGAATAAGAAATATCGCCTAAATAAATGAGTGGTTTGAGATTGAGCAGATATTTGCCGATGCCTTCCACATAGACACTGGCCAATATGATAGCCGCAAAGACGATAATTGGCACAAAATCAGGCGTAGGGATAGCCATAACTGTCACAATAGTCGCTATAGTCAAAAACCAGGTTGTATTTTTTTTAAAATAGCGCTGACCCCAGCCGACCTGATACAGCTCATAAAGAAACATGCCAAAGAGAAAGCCAAAAAAACAGCGAACAAACCCATAGTCATAGGTGACGTCCAGGCTGTACTTCACACTGGGATCAAGGGCGCTTTTTGATACCGGCGATAATGGATAGAGATAATAGTTTATGAACAAATAACCGGCCACCACACCCAGGAAAATAAAAATCTTTTTCCACCCGGTGATTTTACGAAAAGGAATAAGCAAAAAAGGAAAAACAACATACATCCACCACTCAACGCTAATAGACCAAGAAGCGCTGTTCCAGGAAAGGAAGTCATATAGATTCATAGATTGGAGAAGAAGCAGATGCGCCCAGATAGTGTGCATGTTAAAAGTATAGATATAGTCTGTTGGATAGAGCGTGAAATTGGCTCGATACCAGAAATAAAGCACTACCATAAATAAAAAAGAAAACAGGTGCAGCGGATAAATGCGAGCAAACCGGGCCAGCATGAATTTTTTAAAATTTCCCCGAATGCTTTTTTCGAAAGATTCCGCATAAACGTGCATCATAATAAAACCGGAGAGCAGAAAAAAGAAATCCACCCACAGATAGCCCTTTTGGATGAAATGGCCAAAGGGACCATCCCAGGGTGCCAGAGCAAAACAAAACACATTCACATGCAGCAAGATAACTAAAATCGCCGCTAGGCCGCGCAATGATGAGAGCGAAGAAAGATAACTTTTCTTTTGCATATTTAATATTTCCTATTTCATTTAACTTGTTCATCCTACACTTTATTCTATTGAAGGTATGGAGTGATTAGCTCTTTCCATACGGCGTAGCCATGTGAATTGAGATGTAGCCCATCCGCTGCGTACTTGGCATACAACTGATTATCCGGTCCGCAAAAAGAGGGGTATAGATTAATGAAAAAAACTTTCTTTTCTGCAGCCAAGACTTTTAACCTCTCATTAAGTGTGATGATTTTTTGACTATCCACCTTGCCATAGTGAGAGCTGGCACTGTTTATGGGTAAGGTGCTTTGGATATAGATCAGTGTCGCTGGAGATTCGCTTTTAATTCTATTGATTACTAGTTCGTAGTTAGCTGCTACGTAATCTACACTTTGACCTCTGAGAAAATCATTGATGCCCATCATGAGAAATAGCTTTTGTGGTTTAGCGCTGATGGCGACACTCAATCTAGCTAGAACATCATCAGTCGTATTGCCGGAAACACCAGCATTCTGGATGTCAGCACTCCCCAGCAAGGTGTTCCAATTTTCCAAGGCGGTAATACTATCTCCCAGAAATACGATTCTGCTAGCTGCGTCTTCCACCGGTCGATCCATCCCTACAAAAGAAGCCACGTATTGCCACCCGGTCTGCGGCTTGTGATTTCCTAGCCAAATCAAACCACTAACAATGATCGCTATCAAGGTAATTATTCCGGTTGCTAATTCTATTTTGATCTTTTTGTTCATTTTTTTTCTTTCAACTTCTGTATTTTATCACAAAAAAAACCATTTTTCAATCCATAAAATAACGCTGATTCGGTTATTTCGCTAGAGTAATATTAAAGAGATATCCGGTAAAAATAATCCCGGCGCCCACCACGCCAGTGAAAATGACAATCAATTTAACTTTCATCACTTTTTTCAAAATCATGAATTCCGGCAGTGACAAGGCGGTGACCGCCATCATAAAAGCCAAGGCCGTGCCCATAGCCACCCCTTTTTCCGTCAACGCACCCACTAGTGGAATCACGCCGGCCGCATTGGAATAGAGCGGAATGCCAATGAGCACTGCCAGAGGCACGGCGTACCACTTGTCACTGCCGGCATATTGCGCCAAAAAGTCCGCTGGCACGTAGCCATGAATCCACGCCCCCAATCCCACACCAATCACCACATACAGCCAAATTTTTTTTATAATATCCAGCGTGTAAGTTCTGGCATATTCAATCCTTTCTTTCCAGCTTAATTCTGGGAGATTCAAATTTTTGCCATTGCCATTCAATGCAAATTCTTCCACTAAGTTTCTCACATCCATTTTTTCAATCAGCATGCCGGAAAATATCGCGATCAAAAGTCCACTAACAACATAAAGCAGCGCAATCTTCCAGCCGAACATCCCCAACAGCAACACCAAGGCCACTTCATTGATCATGGGCGAGGCCACTAAAAAAGAAAAGGTGGTGCCCAGCGGCACACCAGCTTGCACAAAACCCAGGAATAATGGTACTGCACTGCAGGAACAAAAAGGCGTGATGATTCCCAAAAGCGAAGCTAATATATTGCCGACATATTTTTTTTCATGTGAAAGAATGTTTCTGATTTTCTCGGGTGGCAGGTAGGAGCGAATAATTGATACCGCAAAAATAATTACTCCTAAAAGCAACAGGATTTTAATGGTGTCAAAGATGAAGAAATTGACCGCGCTGGCCAAAAGCGTTTTGTGAACTATTCCAAAAACTGAATAGGTTAGCCAGTCGGCCAAAAGTTGAATCGGATAAAATACGCTCATATTATTGCGTTATTGGATTTATTAACACTGTCCGCCACAACACCCACACCCACCAGAATTAGCCGTGTCCTCAGTGCCAACAGCTTGTACTTTATTAGCAATGATGATTTGCTTAATTTTTTCCACGTTCGGCACCTGGCCGGCCATGACAACCTCATCGTCAATGACTAACGCCGGCGTGCTCATAACGCCATAGCTCATAATCTCCTGAATTTCCGTGACTTTTTCCACCTGCGCTTCCATATTCAATTCCACCAAGGCTTGCCTGGTATTGGCTTCTAATTTAAGGCAATTAGGACAACCGGTGCCGAGAATCTTGATGTTCATATGTTTTTATTTGATTATTTGATTAAAGATTTTTTTATATTCCCGAATCACTTTTCTGTCTAATCCGTAGCGGATAAAATTTCCCTCGCGTTTTTCCGTCAAAAGTCCGATGCTCTTCAATTGCTTGATATGGTGCGAAACCAGCTTATCTGAAATGCCTATCTGGGTAACAATTTCACAGACGCACTGTGCACCACCTTGCAATACACACAGGATTTTCAATCGATTAGGGTCGGCCACAACCCGCAAAAAAGCATAGGCCTGACTAATATCCCCCGCTTCTTTTGAATTCTGGGCGCAACATTGGAATTCCATACAAAAAAACTACTAGACTTATTGCCTAATAACTCACTACTGCAATTTTCATATTTTGACCAAATTTTCCAAAAATTTTCTTGGTTTAGCTAAGGCTAGGCCGCAAAAATTGTTTGAAAAATTATGCCGCAAAATCTGAAAATTTCGTTACGTAATTTATCAAGCAATAAGTCTATTCTAATTTATATTAGAATAGTATGCTAATCCATTCCCCATGTCAAGATTATTTATTTTCTGACTAACGGCGATAAAAAAGCCGTTACAGAGAGTAACGGCTTGTCGGAATTTTGTAAAAAATCCATGCCATTCAAAAAAACAACAAAGCATTCTGTCATACAACATAAATGAGTATGCCATTCTTAGCCAGCACTTCAGCCAACTTCTGCCTACTTGTCGGTTCTGGCGAGCAAAGCGGCAAGCGATATTCCTCCCGAATTTTGCCCATCATCGCCAAAGCATACTTCACCATAATCGGATTAGATTCAATGAACATCGCCCGATTGACAGCATCCAGCTGCCGGCAAATGGTCCTGGCCGTCTGCAAGTCACCCTGCTGCCAAGCCTCATACAACTGCGCGCATTCCGCCGGCATAATATTGGCCGTAACTGAAATCGCACCACAGCCACCCAAGGCCAAGACCGGAAGGGTGTCGCTGTCATTGCCGGAAAAGACCTGAAAGTCTTCCCCGCATTGTGCTAAAATGGCGCCAACCTGACCCATATCCCCACTGGCCTCTTTGATGCCAATAATGTTCTTTATCTTAGCCAAGCGGGCTACGGTGGCCGGCGTCATATTAATGCCGGTTCGACTGGGCACATTATATAAAATAATGGGCAGGCGAGTAGATTCGGCTATGGTCCTGTAATGTTGATACAAACCCTCTTGCGTGGGTTTATTGTAATACGGCACCACCACTAGAACAGCATCCACTCCAAGCCGTTCCGCTTCCTGGGTAAGATATATCGCTTCCGCAGTATTGTTTCCACCTGTCCCAGCAATTACCGGCACACGTCCTTTAGCTGCATCAATCGCGACTTTAATCACCTCTATCTGTTCCTCAAAACTCAAAGTAGACGCCTCACCAGTCGTTCCGCAGGCAACAATGACATGGGTTCCACTGGCAATCTGCCACTCAATCAAGGCTCGATAAGCGCTTTCGTCAAACTGACCATCGACAAATGGGGTAACAATCGCCACGCACGAACCATAATATTTTTTTGCCATTTTGCACCTCCATGCAAGTTAATCCATTTTGCGCGAAATTGCGCTGAGTTGCTGATAAAAAACATTTTATAGATTGGCTATTCTACTATTTTTAAAGACCTACTATACACTTTACAGTTTAAACACAATAATCTAAAATTAAACTATAAAAAAATACATTTTCACCCAAAAATGTTAAATTCATAACACTATAAAATAAATATTCCACTTAATCACTGGAAATTTCATGCAAAAACTCTTTTTGCTTTCTTCTTTTTTCTAATATCCCCAGTTGACCAATGACTTGCACGTTAGCGTGGGACAACTCTTCCAGTTGCTTATCAAACTCATATACTTGTGGATTCACTTCTAGAGCTACATCGTTAATTCCTAATAATTTAATGCCATCCAAGGTGCGTACCCGCGAAAGAGCGACGTAGCCCATGCCGTATTCAAAGGACTTACTGAGATCGATCTCTACCGCATCCAAGGTCATCCCTTGGCTTTTGTGCACCGTAATGGCCCAAGCCAGGCGCAGGGGCATCTGCGTGACTGAGGCCAGCAATACGTCATCCTCCTCAATAGACCATTTTTCCGGAAGCACCGTTATTTTTTTGCCCTTCGCAGTTTCCACTAGTGGCAATCCCAATCCATCAAAACCCACCACTCGTCCCAATGTGCCATTGACATATCCTCGCTCAAAATTATTTTTCACAAACATCACGGCCGCTCCAATTTTCAGTACCAACGTTTCCGGCGCCAGACACCCCCGCCTAATCGTACTGATGAGATTATCGATACCGGTGGCTGTCATCTGAAATACTTTGGGCTCCGCTTGAATTTTTTGCAATTCGAAATCATTAATAGCATCCACATTAGCATTGTGGGTATAGAGCTTAGTCGGGACAATCTTACTTTTAATAGCCTTGTTCTCTCGTGATAAAATCAGACTCATGGTTTGCGCGTCACAAGACCGACTGCGGATGTCATTCAAAATCCCGAGCATTCGGCGATCCTCCTGGCGATGTTGCTCTTCCAAATAACAAATTTTGAGTTGCATAGCTTCCCATGCCTCCGATTCGATGACAAATTGGGCTTTTTTACCATATTGAGTCACTGGTGGCAACTGAAAAAAATCGCCACAAAGAATCACCTGTAATCCTCCAAAAGGCTGAAAAGGGTCTTTGAATTTCTTGCAAATGCTATCCACCAAATCCAATTGATGAGCGTGCAACATCGATATTTCGTCAATGATGAGCACCTTGGCACGCTTAAATTTCTGTCGATGATAATGTTTTTTGCTCAGCTTAGTTAAATCTTCCTCATCCAGCGTATCGCTGATGCCCATCCCCGACCAACTGTGAATGGTCTGGCCATTCATGTGAGTGGCTGCAATGCCGGTGGAAGCGGTAACCGCTACGCCAATGCCCTTTTCCTTAAGATAAGCAATATATTGATTCAACAAATAGGTCTTGCCGCTACCGGCAGGACCTGTCAAAAAAACATTATGACCAAGCTTAAGGATATCTAACGCTGTTTTTTGTTTCATATCCGCATTTTATAGGAAATATAGGGTTGTGTAAATTGTTTATGACTTTTTGTTATTTTCCACAAAAAACACCCCGATACAAAAAACCCGCTGCCACGGGTTCTTCTCTATCAAGATTTGAATTCTACTGCGCTGCTATATAGCCTTTTAGAATTTCCATGGCGCCACGAAAAGCTTTGCCACGATGATTAATATCAATCAATTCTTCGGGATCAAATTCAGCATTAGTCTTTTTATGACCAGATTCCCTGGATAAAAAAATAGGGGCATAGCCAAAAGACTTTTCTCCCCGCGGCGCCAAAGCCACTCTACCATGCCACTGCCCGGAAACTGTTTCCACAAACTGAGTGACTGGATCATAGATAGCGACCGTACAATTATAATAGCAATCCCTTTGCTCCTCCGGCACCCTCGCCATTTCCGCCAGCAATTTGGCATTATTCGCCGAGTCAGTTTTCTCCTTAGAATAACGGGCTGAATAGACGCCCGGCGCTCCGTCCAGAGCTGCTACGCAAATACCGCTGTCATCCGCCAGCGTCAGCATGCCCAGCCTTTCCCCTACCACAATAGCCTTAATTAAAGCATTGCCCTCAAAAGTTTTGGCATTTTCCAGGATTGCAACCTCCGCCATTTGTTCCTGAAATTCGGAAAGAAAACGCGGCAGAAAATCAGTGCCTGCAAAAATTTTTTGCATCTCCTTTATCTTGCCTTTATTTTCCGTGGCAATGAGAATTTCTTTTTTTATTTTTAACATATTCGATTTTTTTATTATTTATTTAATCTAGCAAGTTCCTATTAGCAGACCTATTCATCATATTCATCATAACATTTTATGAATAAAAAAACACCCTATCGCTTCCGAGGAAGTGATAGGGTGGGGAGATTATCCCTGGTTAATGATCGTTTTTGTGTTTACTTTTTACCGGCATCAACCTTTGGAATCTCGACAGGCTTGACTGTGTCATGACCGCCAAAAATATCTTTTAGTCCGGCCAGTGACCACATGGTCAGGCTGGTCGGCAATTTGTGATCCCAGCCGTTCATAGCATCGATATAGGCCTTTTCCTTGAGGACGCCGATGTATGGTGCAATCACTTGTGCCGTGTAGCGGTCATTGAGAGCCTGCTGCACATCTTTGTCGAAAGTGAATGTACCGGCTGAACCGAAACTGACAAGATCAATGCCTCCTTCTGCGCAGAACGTTTTAAGCTCAGCGAAAGTCTCACTCATAATCTTTTTGGCGTTTGTATTCACCTCATCAACGCTGAGTGCGGCAATCTTATCAAACAGCAACCGGTGCGCTTCACCCAGGACAACTTCATCCATTACGCTGGCCAAAGGGCGGGCATAAATAATAGAAGCAAATATCACCTTCGGATCAGCGGAATTTCCTTGCAAGTCCGTTCCCCACCAAAAGAGGTATTTGGGAGCATTTTTATCAAGGACTTTCGCTGAAATCGTGGTCTCAACAGTAACGTTCAAACCCTCTTTAGTCTGGGCATGAATAGATTGGTCTTTAGGCGATGTGCCAGTTCCGCTGGAGGCAGTCCATCTGCGATTAAAGGCAGATCGGTCGACTACATACATGCGTCCTGCCGGGCCATAGTAGTCGAATTGACCGACTCCAGTTGACCCGTCTATCTTCACGTGAGGGATTTTGAAAGCTTTGGCTGGAATTCTATTTTTGGCATAGAATTCCTCTGTGTCCATATGACCTTGACTGTCAAGGTTAGCACCATTATCGGGTACCCAAAATACTGACCAGTTCGGTCGCACGTAGAACATTTCCGTCACATCGGTCTTCTCGTAGAAAGCCTGCGCTTCCGTTCCTGAAAGCAATGTGGAAACAATCAACAAAGCGACGAGAGCAAACATTTTTATGAATGACTTTGCCGGTTTCCACCAAAGTGAAATAAGCAATGCCAACAGGCCGAGAGTGGTCCATGCACCAACAACACTGAAGATGCGCATGCCGTATTGTGATGCAACATAGGCTGAATCGCTATTTTCAAACTGCTTCAACGCCATTCGCGATGTGACCAGTGGACTAACAGTGTTCATAAAAAAATTTATCCACCCCCACACCATGACGAGAATTA
>JBAZXY010000048.1:0-9392 GCA_041659585.1 Parcubacteria group bacterium
TCCTTGGGAGGATGTGGGGATGGAGTTTATGCACAATCTTTTTTTCTTTGCTATCACCTTCCTTTTGATTTGGTTGGTATTGGGTTGGTTTTTGCAAAAAAAGCCTATTGAGACCTTGCCTTTGATTCTATGGGCTAGTTTCTTGATTCTTCTGCCACCGCTTTTTGATATGGCTAAAACCGGCGGGAATGTTTTCTGGAGCTTCTATTTATTGAATGATATCCGGAGTTTGGGATGGCAATTCATCACTCTTTTTGGCCATCTTCCCTCCGGAATAGTGTATTTTGGCACTAAAATCACTTTTATTCTGGCAGTTATCTTGGTAGTTTCCGTGGTCTATCTGAAAACTAAGAATATTTGGAAAACGCTGGCGAGCAGCTTGGTGACCTATATAGCGTTGTTTTTCATGGGTAGTTTTCCTTCCTGGTTTGTTTTTCTGGCCTACTTTCTGCAAAAAAAGAGCGTGACAGAGGTTACGGCAGTGAAGGTGGCGCAGTTTTTTGGTTCACCAGCTCCAGTTTTTGGGTTGGAAAATGCTACACTGAAATATGCCTTGGCCTATCAGCTGGGATTCGTTTTTTATTTATTATTGATTTTTCTATTAGGGGTGGTTTTTTTTCTTAACAACAGGATCAAGTTTTGGGCGGTAGTGAAGAATGCCCGCTTTCCTCAACTCACCTATCATATAGGTCTCCTGGGCGTCGGCTTGGTCTTGGGTTGGTGGGTGTATCCGCAGCATTGGCATGTTAACCTGTTTTCTTTTTTGGCAATAGGCATTATTGCCGTGAGCACGATATTGGCTTGGCTAGCATCTGTGGTGGTGAATGATATATATGACTATCAGGTTGATTTAGTTTCCAATAGTTATCGTCCTTTGCAACAAAAGATATTCACCCTAGTTGAATACAAGCAATTGGGATGGATGCTATTTATTTTTTCTTTGATTGGCGGTGCAACTATCAATATGACCTATGTCGCCGTGCTGCTGGTATATCAAATATTGGCTTGGTTCTATTCCGCTCCTCCCTATCGATTGAAGAAAATTCCTTTGGTGGCCACTTTTTTTAGTGCCCTAGCTTCTATGTTGATTCTTTTTTTGGGTTTTATTCTTTTTTCCGGCACAGATAAGCTAGGTCTTTTTCCTTGGCGCATTGGCTGGATGTTGCTTGTTGGACTCACACTTTCCTTGCCGATTAAAGATTTCCGCGATGTGGAGGGGGACAAAAAAGACGGAGTGTTGACCATTCCAGTACTGCTGGGACATGACCTGGGTCGCTTAGTGGTGGGAGCTGGAATTTTTATTTCCTTTGTGCTCAGCGTTTTTTTCTTGCATGAGTTTAGACTTTTTTGGTGGGCTGTGCTTTGTGGAGGTAGCGCTTTTTGGCTGATGAATTCTCCTGATTGGAGAAGAAAAATTCAAGACAAAGATTTGGTGTGGTGGATCTTGGCAGTTGTAGCTGTGTATGTGGTGATTTTGGGAAAGATTTTATTTTTTAGTTAGGAGCGGGATAATAATAAACAATCCTAGTTGCTAGGCATTAGTATCGCTAAAGAGGGTTGCTAATTTTTCCCAATCAGCGATAGTCAGTTCTTGGGCACGCGTGTGGGTGTCCAAAGAGAGTTGGAGAAGTATTTTTTCTACCACCTCTTTTTTTATTTGCAGACTAGTGGAAAGATTATTAAGCAGGGTTTTTCGCTTGGCGGAAAAACCGGCTTTGACCAAACGAAAAAATTTCTTGTCCTCTATTTTATTGAATTTTCGGCGGGGGGTGATTCGGATAACAGCGCTGTCCACTTTAGGCATAGGATCAAAAGATTTTTTATCCACGAGGAAAAGAATTTCCGTGGTGGCATAATAGCCCACCGAAACCGCCAGAATACTCAATTGCCCTTGGGGAGCCACAATTCTCTCAGCCACTTCTTTTTGAATCATGAGAATCATTTCTTGCGGCTGGTGCTCTTGCTCCAGGAAGAGACGGATAATAGGCGAAGTGATGTAATAGGGAATGTTAGCAATTGCCTGGTAGTGATCAGCCCGCAGCGGTGCTTGCTCTTGAAGTAGCTGCGGCAGGTGTAAGCGCAAGATGTCATCATGCCAGATGACAACATTTTTATTAGCAGCAAACTTATTTTTTAGAGGCTCAATCAAAGTGTCATCAATTTCGATAGCGATTACCTTTTTTCCAAAAGGAGCTAGCTTTTCGGTTAAAACACCCTCCCCTGGTCCGATTTCCAGCACAAAATCAGCCTTGGTAATGTCGGATGCCTGAATAATTTTTTCGAGCACAATGGGGTCCTTGAGAAAGTTTTGGCCTAATTTTGTGGGCATACGATTTGATTTTAAAAAATTATAATGTAAAGCTCTTATGACTTACGTCTTTGAATTTCATTTACCGTATTTTTCAAAAAAATACGGTAAATGAAGAATGAAAAGCGTAACTCTTAAATTTAATTTAGCACCTGTTCCACCTTTACCCCAATCACCCCTGCTCCAATAGAGGCTATTTTAGCAAAGGCCACCTTATCTAGGTCAATGATGCGACCCTTGCCCTGAGGACCATAGTCATTAATTTGGACAACAACTGATTTCCCTGTGGCGGTATTGGTGACTTTAGCAAAAGATCCTCTGGGAATCGAGGTGCTGGCTGCAAATAATCCTCCTTGATAAGCATACCACGTCCCCTGCCCATTAGCCGCTTTGCCGAGCTTCATATAAGTGCCTTTGGTGATGATGGCGTCTATAGGTTCTTGGGTGATATTTTTTTCTAGCACAACTCGTGAGATCTCCTTATTGTTTTTATAAGTAATTTTGTATTTCACTTCACGAATGCCCTTTTTTCCTGATTGTTGAGTTTTTTCTTCTCTCCAGCCTAGCTTAGCATCTTCTTTGTGAATAGTCTTATAAGGAATGTCTTCAGCGATAACTTTTTCTTCTACATTGATACGGGTAATCGTGAGAACATCTCCATTAGTAAAGCGTGCATAGAGTGGCTGGGAGATTGTATCCAGTCTTCCTAGTGTGATGGCATTCTCCTGCAGGGCACCGTAGACGGTTGGAGCGGTAGAAGTGATGGCGAGTATCTTCCCATCCACCTTTATTTCCAGTGGAATAGCTCGGTGAATAGTGATGAAAATTCCAGGATATAGGCGCGCGTTTCTGGATGGAAGAATATCATCCATATCGGTGAGAGGAATATTTTGTTCTTGTAAAAAATCTGCTACAGTAGCTGCTTGAGTGGTGGCAGGAAAAAAATTACCATCATCTATGAGAGAAATGCTTTTTGTTGCGTGGGAAAAATCCAGTGTTTTTCGGGATGAAAAAAATGATAATTGTTCTGGAAAAAAATAATAACTAATAAAAAAAATAGCCAATATAAAGAGGCTTAAGCGAAATAATCTCCAACTGCCTTTATTCCTGTTCATAAAGGCCATTTTAGCATGGATAGTGAGAAGTATCAAGTGTGTTTATTCTTCTATTCTGTTTTGAAGCGATATTGAATAGCTTCGGCAATGTGGGCGGGCGCTATCTCAGAAAGCTCAGCAAGGTCGGCGATAGTGCGGGCTACTTTGATAATGCGATAATAGGCTCGTGCGCTAAGATGAAGATTGGTCACGGCTGTTTTCATCAGTTCGATGCAAGGTTGGCTGAGATGACAAAAATTTTTTATTTCTTGGCCACCCATCTCACTGTTAGTGATGATAGAGGATTTGTGAAAGCGCTTTGTTTGAATGGCGCGGGCTTTTTCTACTCTTTGACGAATAGCCAGGGAGCTTTCCGCTAGCGAATTATCGGCTAGTTTTTCAAACTTAACTCTGGGAACCTCAACATGCAGATCAATGCGATCAAGAATGGGGCCGGATATTTTCCTTTGGTAGCGGATAATTTGTGCCGGATTACAAGAGCAAGCCTTTTCCGGATCAGTAGCATTGCCACAGGGACAAGGATTCATAGCAGCCACGAGAGTGAATCTAGCTGGAAATTCGAGTGTTCCTTGAGCTCGAGAGACCGTAATAATCCCATCCTCCAAAGGTTGGCGAAGATTTTCCAGGACATTGCGCGAGAATTCTGGAAATTCATCTAGAAAAAGCACTCCTCTGTGACTGAGACTGATTTCCCCAGGCTTGGGGTAAGTTCCTCCACCTACTAAAGAAACAGCACTGGCGCTATGATGCGGGGAGCGAAATTGCCTTTTTGTGACGAGCGGCATGGTAGCGGGCAGTTGGCCGGAAACAGAAAAAATTTTAGTAATTTCCAACGCTTCGGTGATGGTTAGTTTAGGTAGGATGGAGGGCATTGTTTTGGCGAGGAGTGTTTTTCCTGATCCAGGAGGTCCATTTAAAATAACATTATGCCCTCCGGCCGCCGCAATTTCCAAAGCTCTCTTGGCATGTTCTTGACCCTTGACTAGGGACATTTCACAGAGATGTTTTTCACTGACAAAGAGACGATCTAGATTTAGCGGTGGAAAGGGTGTTAATTTTTTTTGTCCAACTAGATGGGCGATTAAATCCGTGATGTTGCTGACGGCATAAATATCCAATCCTTCAATCACAGAAGCTTCCAGGGCATTATCTCGGGGCACATAGATTTCTTTCAGACCAATTTTCTTAGCCATAAGAGCCATAGGAAGCACTCCTTTCACAGGACGAACAAGACCGTCGAGAGAAAGTTCTCCCAAAAAAAGTTTATGCGCATAGTCAAATTTGATTTGCCTAGTGGCCAGTAAAAATCCTAGAGCAATGGGAAGGTCATATACCGGACCCTCTTTTTTAAGGTCAGCGGGAGCTAAATTGACAGTAATACGACCACATTGATGCGGTGGTTTGAAACGGCTGTTTCTGATAGCAGCCGCTACTCTATCGCGCGATTCTTTGACGGCAGCATCGGGCAAGCCCACAATATTAAATTGGTGTAGTCCAGCAGAAACTACATCTACCTCGATTTCAATTAATTCACTTTTGAGTCCAATAGTGACCGTGGAGAGAATTTTTGAAGACATAGGATTGGAATTTTTAATTCCCAATTTTTAATTTTATAAATAATACCTAGGGATCAATGCTTAAAAGTTAAAGACAAGAAGGGTTATTTATAAAAATTATAAAACTAAAAATTATAAAATTTATTTAACGCTTATTTTTAAAGGTGGTTGATAATAATATTATAGCACCAAAAAAAATAAAAACATCAGCTAAATTAAAAACAGGCCAAATTTTTAGGTTAATAAAATCAATCACGCAACCTAAAGAAAGCCTGTCTAGGGCATTAGAAATGGCTCCGCTCAGGATAAATGTTAAGCCAAGTAGATTCGCTTTTTCCTTTCCCAAGGGGGATTGTTTGATAATTGACTTTAATGCGCCAAGGGCTGAATATTTTTTTAAAGATGCATAACCATGGACATTGTTAATGTTGAAATAAAGATAAATTAAGAAGGTTATCAAGATGACCCATAATGACCAAAATAAAAAAGAAGGCAGCACTATCCCAAAAGAGATGTGCGGGTTGCAAATATAAAATCCGCCCCAAGAGCGGATTAAATATTTAACGGACTGATCTAATAAGATGAGTATTGGAAAAAGCATAATTTAATTGCAAGTTATGCAAGTTTTAGCGGAAGGATTGGCTTTTAGTCTTTCAATGGCAATTTCTTGGTGGCATTTCTCACAGATGCCATATTTTCCTGCCTCGATATTGGCTAGTGCTGTGATAATATCATGTAATTTCTTTTCTAGGGTTATTTCTACCGGTAAATTGTCGGCGTATTCCTCTACTTCAGTAGTATTGTCCTCCCTGTCATTACCAATTTCTTCAAAGGTAGGCTCATAATCCCCCTTTTTAGCATCAATAGGTTTTGCAATGCGATTGAGATTTTCTTCTAATTCAACTTTTTCTTCCAAGAGCGCTTTTTTTATGTCAGCTAGAATATTTTTATCAATAGTCATAATATTTTTTAACTTAGTTTATTTAAAAATAGCAGAGAGTATTTGTCTAAAGATAATCCCATATCTATTTTATCAAAATAAGGATAAATTGTCTATAACTCCATAGTCATTGTTGTGTATGTAAAAAATGAATCGACCTGGTTTATAATACATTCAAGCCGATTAATAATTGCACCGCATAGTGATTAGGATAGATAAATACTAGGCAGGTGTTTTATTTTAGCACGGCGAGTTTTCCAGTCCAGCCAAACAGAAATGGCATCAAAGCGATGCGGAGCATCTTCCCAGTGCTTCTGGCGCAAAAATACGGCGGCAATCTTGGCTAGTTTGCGTAATTTCTGATAATTGATGTTTTCCTCTGGCAAGGTCTGGCTGTAACTTATATAATCTCTAGTCTTTACTTCCACAAAAACGATTTCCTGCTCCTGCGTATCTCGCGCAATGATATCAATCTCTCCTATCCTTCTGCCGGTGTTATTTTTAAAATTCATCGCTAAGATGGCATAGCCTTTGTTTTGGAGAAAATTAGCCGCCACTTGCTCACCGGCTTGGCCGGTAGATTGGCGATTAGGATTAGCAGATGGTTTTTGCATACCTCTATTATACACGGAATCAGCTTTTTGAAAACAAAAAAACACCTCTGTATAAGGTGTGGATAAAATAGAGTATAGAAACCTAGGGTGCTAATAGGTGTGTCAAAATATAAAAAATGGACAACGTAGAAGCACCCTAAGGTGTTCGTCAATATGTGGACGCGTTAGTCTCTTTTGGACTCTTTGGTTTGGGTGAGAAACCATTGTAGTCACAGGGGACTGGCGTGTGATGCTTTGATCACGCATATTGCTTTTGTTTGATATCGTTCTGACTTTATTCGACATCTTTGACTCTCGGTACCGTTCTCTGGCATTAAGCCTTTGAATCATCGGCAACTACTTGCAGGAGCCTTTTTTTGTAATGGCTGCTGGAAGTAGTTACCGACTAGTTTGAAAGAACATTTTTTATTATTTGTTTTTATTTTAATAAAAATTTTTGGTTTTTGTTTTTTTAGGGTCCCCTGGTCAGAAAACAGAGGCGGCTTCGAGATGTTACTCGAAACACTTGAACAGTAGAGAGGTTCCAATCGCAAATAGGGGGAAATTGCGATTGAAACTCCTCTACCGTTACTGAAGTTTATTTTTCAAAGATCACTGTAAACTTATTATAGCAAAAATTAGGGCTTGAGTCAATTGGAGGAAATAAATATAGCAAAAACACTAGATAAATAAGGAAAAAAGAATAGTTGTTTGATTTGCAATGAAGGAATGAATAGGATCTTATCTTTTGAAAAAGAAACTTCTTTTGAAAAAGAAGTTTCTTTTAGGACGAAGGATGGTTTATTCAACAAGTTATCCACAGGTTGTTCCTAAATTTTTTTAATAGTAGCTGGAATTTGTTTTTACTGGAAGAATTAATCTATCTAAGATAGATTCAATAGTTGATTTTGTAGTGGCAAGAAGAAGATTTTTGTCTTGAAAGGTATAATCAATGGAAAGTTTCTGAGAAGAAATTAGGTTTTGGTAGCGTATCTCATTGTTTTTGTATTTAGTTTTTTGAAATACGGTCGTGGGTGGTGCAAAATCCGCATAGGGCAGTAGGACGGCTAGTTCTTTGTGAAGAAGGGATTCTTCTTTGGCTATTTGAGCTTTTAAGGCTGGTGCATTGAGGGCTTTTAGTTTTATGCCAAGTCCGATGTTTTCATTGTCATTAAAGAAAAACAGACTAAAATCTTTTTCTAGAAGCGACAGGATTTTTGGGGATAGGGTTAGTCCTGCCATGCTTGCAAAATCGGCGAATCTAATAGGTGCATTATTTGTGTCGACTACAATAAATTCAACAGGTGCTTTTAATCCGGATGTCATAACGTCCTGCGCACTTTTTTCTAATGCCTTTTTGATATCACTATCGCTAACTGTGTTGGTATTGATGTTGATATAATTGGGTTTTTCTGCGTTGATAAAATAATTAGGCGCTGTTTTTGCTTCAGGATTTTTATTGGGAGAAGTTTCTTGCGCAGGCTCTGGCGTGTTGGTATTGTTTGTGGCGCTAGTGTTGGTGTTGTTTTCCGAAACTGGAGTTGCTGTTTCTTCCATAGATGGTGGAAGGTTAGCCGGATCTTCGCTGGTAGTTTTTCGAGTGGCAATGAAGTAATATGTTCCAGTCCCGACAAAAATAATAATTAACATCATTATGACAATAGGTAGGAAGTTGGAATTAGTGGGTGATTTTATCGCGTTAGGGGTGTTTAATTTGGGCTGAATAGCTTTGTTAATCTGGGAATAATCAGGATTAGACTTTGTTCTGGGTTCATTGATGGGGTTTGTTTTCTCTGCAGGATTAAGAAAGGGACTGCTTTTTTGAGTAGTGGTTAATTCAGATAGATCTATTTTAGCAATTGGTTTTTCAGGATAAAGCACTTTTTTCATTCCAGGATTTTCAATTTCCTGGAGATCTTTGGCCATAGTGTGAATGGGAATATTCTCGATAGTATAATCTTTTTCTTGAGTCAGGTCTTGATGGCTAGTTTTATCAGTATCAATAAAGGTGCTTTGATTTTTGAACATAGTTTTATTTTTTTAAATTTTTTCTAAAGAATTTATTTTTTGAAGGGAGTTAATTATGTTGAAATATAAAAAATAGAGACAATTTTACTTGTCTCTATTTTACAACAAAATATTCTTTTTGGCTACTCCGCTTTTTTAAGGGCTGCTTTCATAGAAAGATTAATTCTTCCTTGGGCATCAATCTCTTTGACTTTTACAGGAACAATGTCACCAACAGACACCACGTCCTCTACCTTTTCTACGCGCGCCTCAGCTAGTTCAGAGATATGAATCAAGCCCTCTTGTCCAGGTAGGATTTCAGCAAAAGCTCCGAAAGTCATAATCTTAGTGACTTTAGCTTGAAAAAGCTCCCCGGCTTTTACTTCATGAGTTAGATTATCAATCCATTCCTGAGCTTTTTTAGCGGCTTGAGCATCTGCAGAGGTGATAAAAATAGAGCCATCATCTTCAATATCGATTTGTACTCCAGTTTCGTCAATAATAGCATTGATAATTTTTCCACCACTGCCAATGACATTGCGAATCTTATCCGGATTAATATGCATAATGATAATGCGAGGTGCATATTGGCTCATTTCAGCGCGTGGTGTTGGAATAGCGGCAATAATTTTTTCCATAATCTCCATGCGATTAGCACGGGATTGCTCCAAAACGGCTTCTAGCATTTCTAGAGTGACGCCTTGCACTTTCACATCCATTTGCAAAGCAGTGATACCAACGGTGGTGCCAGCTGCTTTGAAATCCATGTCACCATAATGATCTTCTAATCCTTGAATATCGGTAAGAACTTTGAATTTTCCATCATTGCCCACGATAATACCCATGGCGGTGCCAGAAACTGGTCGCGTAATT
>JBAZXY010000049.1:0-9058 GCA_041659585.1 Parcubacteria group bacterium
TCAATCATTTTTGAATAAGCGCCAGCAGAAACTTTCTTACCAATTTTTCCTTTTTTAGATTTCAGCTCAAAATCTTCTGCGCATTTTTCACAATAGAAATCCGCTACAGGCTTGTTATTATCATACTCACTAATTCCATCTCCACAACTCGGACAAAAAATCTCTTTCCCTACCCAGCTTTCAGTCAAAATTCTAGCAATTTGAGAATTGCTTTTATAGTCTATGGATAATTTTTTATCTAAAAATAATTTCATGGGAATATTGCAAGTTTTTTTAATATTCTCCTTGTCGATAAGCCTTTTCTTTCTGCACTTTCGCATAGAGATTTTGTTGGAACGCGAAGAAGATGGAGCGGATTTTGGTCACGTCTCCCAATGATTGCTCGGCGTTGGCAATAGCATGATATTTCAGGTTCAGCAAAACTGGCAATTTCTCCTCATCCAATTCTTCCACGCCTTTTTCTGCATATTTGGAAAGCACAAAATCCAAAAATTCCCTTTGTTTCTCATCCAAGTTTTCAAAGATTTTGTCCTTAGCCTCATCGACTCTTTGTTTTCGTGAAATAGGTGGATTGAGGAAAGACACGTAATTGAGCACATCGAACAAATCACTCTGCTCGGCATCAATCATTTTTTGCAGAATTTCCAGCTCGTCTTTGCCAAAACCAATCTCCGCAATTTTATCCAAAAAAATTTTGCGCGTTGTTGGATTAGACCAAATTTGACGCAATTCTTCTTCACTCTGGAAAAAATTAGGCATCGCACCAAACATATTGTCCAAAAATTCTTGTACGGAAATCGGTTTGCCGTCTGCGCTCCAAAATGAAGTAGAAATCATATGTTGAATTTCACGTTCCTTACCATCGCGTAATTTGATTTTTAGTTTTTTCTTTGGTTCTTCACCAGGTTCCTCAAGTGGCTTTGGTTCACCAATAACGCTCGCACCGCCTTTTGGAGTTGTTGGTTTTTCGATTGTATTATCAATCGGTTCTCCATCCCACTCCGGGTCAGAAAAATGATGATAGGCGTCGACGAAATCATAAATAGTGAAATATTCTTTGCCGTCAAAAAGCCTGGTTCCTCGTCCGATAATTTGCTTGAATTCAATCATAGAATTGACCGGCCGCATCAACACGATGTTGCGCACATTGCGCGCATCCACCCCAGTGGAAAGTTTTTGCGAAGTAGTGAGGATGGTGGGAATGGTTTTTTCGTTATCCTGGAATTCACGCAAAAATTGTTCCCCGCGCGCCCCGTCATTGGCTGTGACCCGAGCGCAATAGTTCGGATCAAAACTTTCCTTCATCTGATTCACCAAGTCACGCACGGCAGCGGCATGTTCTTGCGTGGCGCAAAATATAATCGTCTTTTCATTTTGATTGATCTCATCCATAATCACGCGCACCCTTTTGGCTTCCCGTTCCTTGATGACAATAATACGATTAAAGTCCTCTTCTTCATAAATTTTGCCTTCTTCCACGTCACCCTCAATGATTTGATCGTCAGAAGTATAAACATATTCATCTAGAGTAGTCTGCACCCGCTTCACCTTGAAAGGAGTCAAAAATCCATCATTGACTCCCTCTTTCAAAGAATAAATATACACCGGCTCACCAAAATAGGCATACGTATCCACGTTGTCTTGTCGTTTGGGAGTGGCAGTGAGACCCAGTTGTACAGCGGGAGAAAAATATTCCAAAATCTTGCGCCAATTTCCCTCATCATTCGCGCCACCGCGATGACACTCATCAATAATAATAAAATCAAAAAAGTCTGTTGGATAGTCACCGAAATATGGTGTACCACTCAAGCCAGCTTGCGGTGAGCTTGTCGAACCGCTCATAAAAGTCTGGAAAATTGAAAAGAAAACACTGCCACCTGTCGGCACGCCACCTTTCTTGCGGATGTCCAGCGGATTGATGCGCACTAGCGCGTCTTCCGAAAAAGCCGAGAAAGCATTGAAAGCCTGGTCAGCCAAAATGTTGCGGTCAGCTAAAAACAAAATTCTTGGTCGGCGCTCACCATCTCGTTTCAAATTCCAACGGGTTTGAAAAAGTTTCCAAGCAATTTGAAAGGCGATAAAAGTTTTTCCGGTACCCGTAGCCAGCGTCAAAAGGACGCGCTTTTTTTCTTCCGCAATGGCGTCCAGGACTTTATTCACCGCAATCTCCTGATAGTATCGAGGCTTTTTCCCGCTGCCACCATCCTCAAACAAAACTTCCCGAAATTTTTCTTTCCACTCGTTGTGACTGGCCTCCTGCGCAACCTGCTCCGAAAAAGTCTTGTTCCACAACTCGTCCGGCGTGGGAAAATCAGTCACGTTTCCCTCTTGCCCGGTTTTCATCGACACTTCATAAATTTCTTTGCCATTGGTGGCATAGGTGAAATCGATGTGTAATTTTTGCGCATAAGCCTTGGCTTGCATGACGCCCTCAGACGCGCCAAGGTTTTCGGCCTTGGCTTCAATCACCCCAATCTTGCAATTTTTATAAACCAAAATATAGTCGGCAATTTCCGGCTTGCCGCGCATTCCACCAGTTTGGATTTTTCCATCCGTGATGCGAAATTCCCGCAGTACTTTTGACCCCTCAACCTCACCCCAACCACTGGCTTTCAATTTTGGGTCAATATATTCTGCTCGTGTTTCTGATTCGTTCATATTTTTATAAAATATTATAGATTTTTAATTTTCTTTTTTAATTCCTTTTCAATTGTCACGGCAGTAATCGACTTTCTTATTAAAAAACATTGGTTCTTATTTTCCTCTGGCACAACATAATCTATTAAGCTCTTGCCATGTTTTGTGCCGCAATGAAATTGATGCACAAAATCCTTGGTATATTTTCCATTACCAAATTCACAGTAGTATAATATGTCATCATTGCATAATTGAAACATATGCGAAGTTCCGTGTCCATAAAAAATAACCTCCCTCACTTTCTCATTATGCATAATATTACGGACATCATTCTGAGTCGCCTGTGTATAGAAAGAAAATTCATTGCCTTTTTTCTGAAGATATTTTGTAAGCAATTTAATTTCACTCATCCAGAAATTTGGCTTAATCCATGCCTCAAGCATATTCCAATCAGAATGAGCTAATATTATGACCGTATGAGATGGCTTATTTGTATTAAAACTTCTTAAATACCTTTTTAAGCGAAAATTTGTTATTGGTATGCATATTGCAATTATAGGCAGAATCAATATGTAAAAAAATTGTCTACCAAAGTAAAAGATACTAACGATACATACGAAAATAAAGTGAGTAATGATTACTGACACAAATCCGTGACCTGCAATGATTACATACATCAAAGAACCAATATAAGCTAAAAACAATAGTAACTTGGTTTCAATTTTATCTATATTGATATTATTCATTGCATTATAATTCACCATTAAAAGCCTTTTTTAATACCGATTTTTTCAATTCCTCCAAATCCGCCAGTTTTTGGCGATAGATGGCTTCCAGTTTTTTAGTCTCCGCCGAAAGCGCATCGAGTTTGGCGACGATGGATTTTTGTTCACTAACTGACGGCAATGGTATTTTTACGGTAGAAACTAATGTTATGTTCAGATTTCTTACTGTAGAACCAGCTGCAAGCTTATCAAATTGATTAAACACATAAGGAGATCCTAAGATATTATACAAATAATCTTTGTCTATTATATTACTATTTTTCTCTCTTAAAACTAACCATCCATCATGTATCGCCCCGGTTGTTTTCATTATATACGGACGACCAAAGCTCATTGAATTTGAGAGAATAAAATCGCCCTCATTTACCAATCTTGATTTCTTCAATCCTTCTAGTTTTATTTTCTGCCTTGTTTTAATGATGTACTTATCTACATTTTTAGTATCACCAATTTTTATCCAATTAATACCATTTGGGTCATCCGTTAAAAATTTTTGTATTGGCCTTGGAGACCCCCCTCTTTCAATATATAAAATTTCTCCTAATTTTTTCTCCACCCAGTCTCCATTTGCATTCTCAAAAACAATTTGTGAATATGACCTAAAAAGATCCTTAGAATTTTGCAGATTTTTTTCCGCATTTTCTTTCGCCCTTGCCACCCCCTCAAAAACCTCATCCAAAATTTTGACGATACGGTGTTGTTCTGAGAGACTAGGGAAAGAAATTTCTTTTTCTTTCAACAGTCGGTAATGCCTCGCATAACCCAAACTTTTTAATTTAATGCTTTGCAAAAAGTAATAGAAAAATTTTGAATCTAAAAAATCATTTGGTTGTAAAATTTTCACACCATCCGCCCCTAAAACAAAATCAAAATCAACATATTTTAACACCTGCGTATGATCACCAAAAATAGCGACTGGTTTTTTCACTTTGAATAAATCACTTTCGTCATCCCAATATCCATTAATAAATTCCGCCTCTTGCGAAATTATTGGAAATTTTCCAGAAACCAAAAAGTCCTTACGTTGAATCTTATTTGTGTAAGTTATTTTTTCTAAACAATCTTCAAAATTTTTTATTTGCCAGTTAGTTTTAATTTTCATACGAACTGCCCTTTTATAAATTTAAATAGCAACCTTAATGTAATTATTTCGCTCGAAACATAAACCAAAAAGGACAACGATTCTAGCCAAGCGCTAACATGAATTTGATCACTCAATGGTAACATTATTACACTCGCCCCTAGGATAATAAAAACTAATCGGATTGGCATTACTGCATTTTGCCATAATTCTCCCCTCTTCTTATTCGCATCTCTTAACTCATCAAATCGTGCAATCCAAGAACTATGTTCCGTAACATTTTTGAACTTTTCCTTACTCGTACTATCTAAATCTTTGCACAATTCATTATTAAATTTTTCAAAATGAAAAATATCACTATAATTAGTAGCTACATTTGCAATTTTACTTAAATAATCTATAGTTCTTTTTTCTAAATTATCAAAAATAGCATCTAAATACTGTTTTCTATAAACTAAAAACATCGCCACCAAAGTAATCAAAGCAGCATTACCTTGCAGCAGTGCACTATAAAAATATAACGATGTTGCTTCTGAAAATGATATCATAATAATCTATGTAGCTACATTTTTGGATTTATCATATTTTTCTATATTTGCATCCTGCAAAACTGTTGCCTGCAGAAAACTATCAATCAAATTTTTTACCACATAAATTTGTTCCATATCTGGCTCATTTTCATTAATATGCGCTCCATCATTTCCAAGATCCTTGACCCTTCTCAATGCTTCTACTAATTTTTTATTGATATGACCCTCTTTCTCTAATTTTTCCACTATTCCCATCAAGGGCGTATTGTCGTTTATTTTTGCAACTCCATAATGAATACCTATTTGATGTATTAATTTTCGAAACAATGTCGCCGCTCCATTTGGTGCAAGTGCGGCAATGCAATTCACAGCCTCTTGATAATAGTCATTTATACCAATGGGTAAACCACGCAATGAATTTAATTTTGCAACTGGCAAAACAATTTCTTTTTCATAGTCCCACACGACATTTTTCTCACAATTATCACATTTCAAAGGCACTGTTCTTCCAGATATGTTTCCATTAATCTTAAAGCCACTGGATTGGTTGCAAAATGGGCAAATGCCAGAAATCACATTGTGATTATTGAAGCTGTTAGCATTTCGCAAGCTATGATCATTTGTTATGGTATATCTCATAATTTTAAATTAATTTCTTTTACACATTCACCTCATTAATCCGCACCTGCGAAAACTTGCTCATTATGGAATAAATTTTAGAGCTGTCATTTTTGAATTCATGTGTAATCCTCCCCGCCAAAATCGCCGATGAAATTCCGTTTTCCCTGGCAATCCGAACAATTCCTTTTTCCAAGTCATCACTGCATCCCAGCAACTCTTTCATTGCCGCATTGAAATCTGCTATCAACATTTTTTGTGCGAAATCATCCGCCTCCTTTTCTGTTTCCAGGGATGTATTGTAATCATCCAAATCAATATGAAATTCTTTCTTGCTGTGCAAAAGCAAATGTCCGATTTCATGAAAAAGATTAAACCAAAATTTTCCCTCATCCTTTCCCTTGGAGGTAGCCAACATAATCAAAGCTTTTTCAGGAGAAATCCATTTGGTCGCCGCTTGGACATGTGTGTTTTCAAGATATGGTACATAGGCCAGCACAATTCCACACTCAGCCATTATTTTTTCCAAGGCTGGCAGATATTCCTCTTTTCCTCTTGTGGAAAGTAATTTGATTTCATTCAGTCGATCAAGTAGAAGCTGCTTGTTAAACATAGCCACTGTGGATGTTTGCGCCTTAATGTCTCCCAAGCGAAGCCATGCAGCTAAAGTGTTCTGATCCAATTTTTTTCTATCATACTTTCTGAATGCAAATTCCATAGTGTCATCCAGAAAACCAAGAGAAGAAACACCGAAAAATTTCTGCAATTCCAAAACTATTTCGGTATAGTTTTTTTCTACCCAGCGTTGCTTGGTAGTTTTTCCAACTCTAGAAAGCTCCTTATAAGCATGTTTGAAGTGAGTTAAATGCTTAACGTCTTTTTTCAAATCATTTTTCTGATTCAGTCTGGCCAGATCAGCTTCATATCCTGCTTGAAGATTCAACCAATATTCCACCGATAGAGGGAAAACTTTACTGAGCTTCACCGCCATAGCCTCTGTGACAGGATTTTTTCCGTTGATAATCTCATTGATTATTTTTTTCGATACTCCCGTTCTCAAAGCCAGCTCAATTTGAGTGAGATGATATTCTTCAATATAGTCCTGAAGAAATTCCCCAGGATGAATAGCCACTGGTGATTCCCATCCGCTAATGTTTTCTACGATTATTTCTTTGTTACTCATACAATTGTTTTTATATGATTATAGTTTGTATAATTATTTTTTATGATAATCGCTAATTTCTAATATTTTTAGAGCGGTTATGGTTTCTTTTTTATACAGACCATTGTTCATTTTTTGCAGTTCGTTTCCAAGAGGCTGACAAATCAATCTCTTGCCATTGCCCTTTTTTTCCAAATCTATTGAAAACCGTCCAGCATATTTCCCTTCCAAAAAATGCGCGCGACCATTGCTAGGCAGTTCCAAATCACAAAAATTTTTTGCGGCCTTGATGCTTAGCATTCTTTTGGCTGTAATGCGGTTACTTTGTGCATATTTCAATAGATCTTTTTTTATTTTATTCTTATCATACTTAATCTCCATGATTCGGCGTGGCTTATTATAAGATTTTGATTAACGTTTTATGTTAACTCTAATATAGCATAGGTATAAAAATAATACAAGTATTGGGTGTATTTATTTCAATAAACTACAATGATTTGGCTATTTTTCCCAATATTTCACCACTTTTTTTGTCTAATTGAGCCATTTCCTTCAAAATCTCTTTCGGATCCCGCAAAGCCACTTCCCCGCCTTTGTTGGGATTCTTGACGGAGAGATCAAAAGTTTTTGGGTCAATTTTTGAAACATCCAGCGACCAAGAATTTTCCGAGTCCTCTTTTTTCTTTTGCAACTGCACAAATTCTTCCAGATCTTTCTCATTGAGAGAATTAGTCTTTCCCAGATTGCGATCAAGATTCAACTGATAGAACCAGACTTTTTGTGTGGATTTGCCTTTTTCGAAAAACAGCACCACCGTTTTCACGCCTGCCCCTTGAAAAGCGCCTCCCGGCAAATCCAGCACAGTGTGCAAGTTGCAATTTTCCAACAGCAGTTTGCGCAAACTCACCGATGCGTTGTCGGTGTTGGAAAGAAAGGTGTTTTTGATGACAATTCCAGCTCGTCCACCCGCTTTCAAGATTTTGATGAAATGTTGCAGGAATAGAAAAGCAGTTTCCCCGGTTTTGATGGGAAAGTTCTGTTGAATTTCTCGTCCGATGCCAGCGCCAAAAGGCGGATTGGCGAGGATGACATTATAGCGGTCTTTTTCCTGGATGTCGTTGATGTTTTCCGCCAGCGTGTTCATATGCTTGATGTTGGGCGCTTCGATGCCGTGCAAAATCATATTCATAATGCCAATGATATAGGCCAGGGATTTGATTTCTTTGCCAAAAAAAGTCTTGTCTTGCAATGTGCTCATTTGAGCGGAAGAAAGTTTGGCTTGATTTTGCGTGAGAAAATTATAAGCCTCCAGTAAAAATCCTGCACTCCCGCAAGCGCCGTCATAGATCGTTTCGCCAATTTTGGGATTGACCACCTTGACAATCGTGCTGATGAGCGGCCGCGGAGTGTAGTATTCCCCACCATTTCGCCCGGCATTGCCCATGTTTTTGATCTTGGCTTCATAGAGATGCGATAGCTCATGTTTTTCTTCATAGAGCCTGAAATGCATGGAGTCCACCACATTCAAAATCTCCCGCAACTTATAGCCACTGGAAATTTTATTTTTCAATTCTGAAAAAATCTCCCCAATCTTATATTCAATCGTGTCCACTCTTTCATTATTATCAACCTTGAATTTCTTGAGATAGGGAAAAAGCTTGTGATCGACAAATTCCTTCAAATCATCTCCGTCCTTCGCGACGCTATAATTCAATTTTCCCGCGCTGTCTTTTGGACAAGCCCACGCATCCCAATGATATTCGGAATCTAGAATGTAGTCATACTTTTTACCAGCTAAAGCCGCTTCAGTTTTTTTGGTCTCCTCCAAATCATCCAAATATTTCAGAAACAAAATCCAGGAGGTCTGTTCCACATAATCCAGCTCTGTCCCGCACCCAGAATCAGTATGCAAGATATTATCAATATTCTTAAAAGATTGCTCAAACATAGCTTATTTCTAATTTTTAGTTTATTTTTCAATATATTCCCTATCTTCATTGTACCCCCTTCCCCCATTTTTGGCTAATTTATCCATTTTTCACCCCAACCCCCCCCAAGGTAATTTTCAATGACCAAAAAACCCTAGCGCTACGCCGACAACAGCCAAATTGTGACTTGGCCGTTAAAAAAGGCCTGTCGATGGATTCGAATTATCCTTTTGAAAAATAAAAAAACGGCAGACTCACAACAATTGTGTGTGTCTGCCGCCTGTAAAGAACGCCTCGTGGAATATTATTCTAATTCG
>JBAZXY010000050.1:0-8948 GCA_041659585.1 Parcubacteria group bacterium
AATAACCTCAAAAAAGCGCTGTACTCGGCGCTCTTTTGGGTCGGTAGTTTTGGGATTAGGAAAATTATACATAGTTTTAATTTCACTACTTAGAATATAATTTTCCAGACGAAAAGTCAATACAAAAGCTTTAGTTTATTTTCTACATTCTTCAAAGCAGTGAATAGCACATCCTTTGCATTTCTCTAGTTGATTCACCTTTTTCACAGCTACCTCAATAGCTGCTTGTGTATGCGCGAAGAAATTTTCTCTACCTACTCTCTCTGTCATACCTGATCGGTTAAAAACTCTCATCACCGCTGGCCTGACATTGGTGAACATCAAGGTAATATTTTTTTCTTCACATTCTTTCAAAAATGACTCCAGGGCATGGATGCCCGTCGCATCAATCAATTGCACATGAGCTAAGCGCACAATGACAATTTTACCGCCATTTTTAATATAGGTAGAAAGTTTATCCTCCAACTCAGCAATCGCCCCAAAAAACAAAGATCCCTCAACTTGGAAAATAGATATTTGCGGACAACAGCTAGCAGAGTTTTCCGTTGGCACAAGCTTATGAGTTTCTTTATTTGGCGCCACCTGAAAAATTTGTGGAACAGAAACCTTTCTAACAAACAACAGAATGGACAACATCACCCCGATATACACGGCCTGTTCCAACTCTAAAAACAAAGTGGCTGACATGGTCACTAATAAAACAATTCTGTCCGCCGCTGTCGCCCGAAAAGCCATCATAAAAGCATGCTTGTCAATCATAGAGTAGGCAATCACCATCAAAATCCCAGCCAGACTGGTAATCGGAATGAAGCGAGCTAGGGGCGCCGCAATTAGAATCACAGTTAAAATAAACAGGCCGGAGAAAATTACTGCAAATCTCGTTTTAGCTCCCGAACTATAGTTAACTGCACTACGAGTAAAAGAGCCGGCCCCAGGGATGCCCGAGGTTATTCCAGCGGTCATATTAGCCAACCCTTGGGCAATGAACTCTTGATTGCCATCGATTTTTTCTCCACTTCGACTAGCAATTGATTTGGCGATCGACAAAGATTCCACGATACCCAAGATAGCAATGGCTACCGCAGCCGGGAACATGGCGTGAAAACTGTCCATATTCAGAGGAAGAGAAGAAAAGGGCGGTAATGTTTGCGGGATACTGCCAATGGATTTCACACCCAAAGCTTCTAGCTTGAAAACAAACACCATAATAGCGGTGATGATCATAGCTATTAGCGACCCGGGAATCTTCTTGGATATTTTTTTAGCAACCACAATAAAAATTATCGTGAATAATCCCAGTCCCAGCGCATACATATTGGTGTCTGATATTTTCATGAAAGTATGTTTCATACCATCAATAAAATGCGGGTGATTGCCAATACTAACACCAATTAGATTTTTCAGCTGATTGAAAGCAATCAGAATTCCGGCACCCGCGGTGAAACCAACCACCACTGAATGCGAAACGAAATTAATGAAATTACCAAATTTAAAAATTCCCATTAACAATTGCATTGCTCCTACCATAAAAGATAACAAGAACAGCAGGCCGATTTTCTGATCTTCTGGCAAAGAGCTTACTAGTGTTCCAGCGATAACAGCAGAAGCCATTGAGGAAGAAACCACCATTGAAATAGCATTGGTTGGACCAGCGGCCAAAAAGCGAGATGAGCCAAATAAAGCAGCTACAATAGCCGGGAAGATGGCGGCATATAATCCAAATTTCGGATTTACTCCGGCGATAATGGCATAGGCCATGGCTTGAGGAAGGGCGACAATGGCTACGGTCAGACCGGCGATAATATCCGCTTTGAACTTCGAAAAATTATAGTTTTTTGTCTCAGCGATAAAAGGGAAAAAACTCCCTAACTGGATTTTTTTTATTTTGCCTGCAATTTCTCCTGTACTCATAAAACTACGAAGGCTTCGGGATTACCAAAGTCTTAAAAAATTAAAATTTAATTATCTTTTTAAAAATAGGCTTGTTGCATGGTAGGTTGCGTAAAAAAATTTTCAAATCACCTGTCCACAAAGAAAGGCCCTTATCATTTATTCAACATCTTCACAGCGATACTGGATTTAGGGAAAAATAATCCTTTTTCCTTCAAAGCATCAAAATCCCGATACATCTGACAACCTGTTAGGCGATTTTCCAACTCCTGCGAACATGAAGCCACTGCCACCTGAACATGCTTTTTTTCCAATTCCCGAATAGCATAGGCGATCGCTTCAATAGCATCCACGTCAAAATGATAGACATTACGCATACGCAATATAATGGTATGCAACTTATCATTTTGTTTAGCTAATTGAAATAAACAATCAGCATGAGTTTGTGCGTCTAAATAGGAGCAAAAACCAGAAATACTATAAACCACCGTATCATATTCCTGCGTAATGGTGGCTATCCTATCGCTCGTCACTTTTTCAACTAGCTCCCCTTTAGCATTTAGGAGGATTTCTACTTTCCCGCTGCTAGTTTTTTCAATAAACAAAATGAGGGCTATTACACTCCCTACCCCAATAGCAATCCCAGCATCAAAAATCAAAATCAAGATTGCCACGGTCATGGCAATCATAAAATCTTTCCGACTGCCTTTCCACATATTTTTGAAATGACCCACCTCAATCAATCCCAGTGCGGTCATATACAAAATCGCTGCGATGATAGCCATCGGGATGAACTTCAAGGCAGAGAAAAAAACAATTGCTCCGATACCTGTGAGCACGCCGGCGATAATCGAAGAGGTGGCATGAGTAGCGCCAGATTTGATATTGAGTCCGGTGCGCACAAACACTCCTGTCGCCGGCAACCCTCCCATCACACCGGAAACAATGTTAGCCAGAGCCAATCCTTTCATCTCTTTGCTTTCATCAAAACGAGTATTAGTAATTTTGTTCGCCACTCGAGCTGTAATCAAGGTTTCCAAAATAGCCACCACAGCGACAAGAGCCGCTACCTTCACAATGCCCAGCAATGTTTGAAAATTATGGAAGATACTTGTCACGTCAGTCATGGAAGGAAAAGCAAACAAGGAAAAATGCAAATTTTGATAACGATCAGCAATGGTGGGGATGTGCGCCGCCAAAGATGTGTCTCGGGTGACCACACCAAAAATAATCCCCATAATCACCAACGGAATCACCCCGGGAAGAAAGGTAATGAATTTTTTCCACACCAGCAAAAAAACAAATCCAGCGAGGAAAACCGCGAAAGTTATCCAATCTGACAAAGCAATGTGCTGCAACAAAATAAAAACATCACGCAACACTTCTCCGTGCGTATGCACAGCCGTCAAACCAAAAGCTTCTTTGATTTGAGTGGCGGCAATAGAAATCGCCACTCCGGCTGAAAATCCCAACACCACACTGGAAGGAATATATTTCAAATATTTTTCCCCTTTGATAAAATAAGCCAGCAAAATAAACAATCCCGACAAAATAGCCAGTATAGGCAAAATCCAAGGACCAGTCACGCCGACAATGGAGCCGGCGGTCACGGCAAAAAGGATGGAGGTCAATGCTCCGGCTGGCCCCACGACATTATATCGACTGCCACCAAAAATTCCCGCCATCACTGTGGCCCAAAAACCAGTAATGATTCCCGGCACCGGACCAGCCCCTGAAGCAATGGAAAGAGCAATGGAAAGTGGAATGGAAACAATCGCCACAGTAACACCAGAACGCAAATTTTTCATAATTAATTTTTGCCACTCTTTTTTTAGATTCATACGTTTTTCGCTATTTATTTAAATTTTTACATTCAAAGAATAGAAGTATCCCTAAAAACACAAAAACTTCGGCTTTACCAAAGTCTTATAAAATTTAAGCCTATTCTTTTTAAAAAATACTCACCAATTCAGAATACTCCTCTTTTTTTTGAGCGTCAATAGAAAATAAAAAATCCCCCTAAAGGGATTTTTTAACTTGGTACCGCCAAGGGGATCTTCGTCCTCTCCGCCTAGGGCGGATCGTTGCCCTGGGTAGCTCCGCCAGCTGGCGGATCGCTTACTCGCATTTATCGACGTTCGCTCGTTTCGCCCTTGCTCAACGGCTCACTTCTACCCGTTCGAATCCCTTTGGCGCAAATTTAAAAATCCTCCTTGCAGAGGACTTCTATTTTGTACCGCCAAGGGGATTTTCGTCCTCGTCGCGGCGACTCGTAGTCCTGGGCAGCGCTGAATGCTTGCTCGCTCGCATTCATCGACATTCGACTGCATCGCGGCGACTTGTCTCATTTCTGCCCGTTCGAATCCCCTTGGCGGCAAAATAATAAAAGCCGACTAAAAAGTCGGCTTTTATTATTTTTTTGGTACCGCCAAGGGGATTCGAACCCCTGATTTCCAGGATGAAAACCTGGCGTCCTGACCGGGCTAGACGATGGCGGCATATTTCAGAACCTGTTTATAATAGCACAAATTAAAAATAAATCAAGCCCCTAAAAAAAGCAAAGATCACTTGAAGTGATTTTTGCTTTTATAAGAGCAGTTTCGACTACCTAAGTTCCAGACATCCACGACAGATGCACTGAAACCTAGTTGCTATTACTGCTCACTCTATAGTACAAAGCTGACCCTTTTTTATTGCAAAAAAGTTATATTTAGGCTTAGTGCTCTGTTGCCTGAAAATCAGTCCCCCTACTCCCTTGCTTCTGATCATGTGCTCGTGAGCTCACTCTTTCCTCCAAAACCTTATTTTTGTCCCAAACTTTTAGCATGTCCTCAATACCATTAGTCAAAAAAAAGGCGCTCAGCAGGAGAGTCATTACTAGCAGTAGCAATGCCGCCACCCGAGTGTTCATGCTTATTGCATATGACAAGTCAAATTGGTGGATAATAAGATTAGCCAAAAGCATAGTGATAATAAACAAGAAGATATAGTCATAGGGCAAGGCTAATAAAAATTTATCCATCCCCACCCAACCGAAAGACAAAGCATCCAAAGCATTTATCTTTTTTAAAAAATAAAATGCAATATTCAATATCAGGGCGCCGAGCACAACAAAAAAAGCCAAGAGACTCTGCAAGCCTATTTTTTTCAGCCAAAAAAAATAGGCGGGTCTCATTTCAATTTGCTCCTGCTTAATTTTTTGCATCACCTGATCTTTCACTGACATATGCTGTTTTGTTTATAAGTTTATTAATTTCACCAGGCCTTTCTTTTAAATTAAATTTTTTTCTATTTTTATCCACTTCTCTAGCCATTTTCTTTTTAGCCCTATTGATGAGCGTACCCACTGTATTAACCGGTTTTTGCAATATTTCACTGATTTCTTCGTATGATTTTTCAGAATAATAGCGCAGGAGCAACACTTGTCGATATTTTACCGGCAATTTGGTGATCACTTCATCTACTTCATCAATAACCTCCTTCCTTATCCAAGCTTCATCCGCCCCATCCTCAGTCTCGCTGGTTCTCAATTTATCTCGCGTGCTGACAATATCCTCCCAGGAAATGAAACGGCGCAAGGATTTTCTTTTCAAATGGTTGATCGCTTCGTTATGAGCGATGCGATAAATCCAAGAAGAAAATTTTCTCTCCACATCATAGCTTTTCATATTGCGAAAAGCTTTAATAAAAACATTTTGCAACAGATCTTGAGCTTCTTCCCGATTGCCAATCAACCGATACAAATAAGCGAACAGTTTTCCCTGATATCTTTCAATGATAACTCCAAACAAATCTGTCGCTCCAGATTGCACCTTGAAAACCAAGTCATTATCAGACCAAAGTAAAACATCCTCGTCTAAAAATTTCTTGTTTTGGGATAAACCATTTTCGCTAGTCATTGTTGCTACTTATTACTTATCTCCCAGGATGAATATTTCAATTTGTCGAAAAGATTAGAATCACCTACAATATAACATAGAATCCTATACCTTGTCCCATCTTAAGTCAAGCGCTCCAGGGACTATGGGACACTTTATTGAAAAAATTTATCTCCCCCTCTAACCCTTAGTCAAATAACAATCTTATGAAAATCTTAGGCATTGAAACATCTTGTGATGAAACGGCCGCTTCGCTCATCGAAATTAATGCAGAAAATGGCTCTATTCAGCCATTGTCTAATGTCATATCCTCCCAAATCGCCCTTCACAGCGCCTGGGGAGGAGTGGTGCCTAATCTGGCTGCCCGAGAACATCTGAAAAACATTTTTCCCGTTATCGAAGAATGCCTTGCGAAAGCCCAGACCACACTAGCGGATATCGATCTGATGGCAGTGACGCACGGACCAGGCCTTATTCCAGCGCTCCTGATTGGCACCACCGCAACTAAAACCCTTTCCTACCTATGGCAGAAACCTTTACTGGGTATTCACCACATTGAAGGGCATATTTATAGCAATTTCATCAACCAAAATATAGCTAACATTGCTTTTCCTATTTTATGCTTAGTTGTTTCCGGTGGACACACTCAATTAGTTTTAATGCGAGGACATCTGCAATATGAAATCATTGGCCAAACGCAAGATGATGCTGTTGGAGAGGCTTTTGATAAGGTGTCCCGTATGTTAGGACTTGGTTATCCCGGCGGACCAATCGTCTCCACCCTTGCTTCTCAATTTAATTCAGCGGCAAATAAATATGATATTACATTTCCACGCCCCATGCTTCAAAATAATGATTTTAATTTCTCTTTTTCCGGATTAAAAACGGCCGTATTATACTACGTGAAAAAAAATACCACTGCCCTAGAGGACAAGTCTTTCATTCAAAAAGTTTGCCATGAATTCCAACAAGCCGCCTTGGATGTGCTGATTGGAAAAACTATGCGAGCCGCTAAAATACATCATCCAAAAACTATTTTGCTAGCCGGAGGCGTGAGTGCCAACATCCAATTACAACAACAGCTAGCTAAAAAAATTGAAGCTGATCTACCAGAAACAAAATTCATTTTTCCGGCCCTGGATTTTCAATTAGACAATGCCGGTATGATTGCCACTGCAGCCTTTTTTCGTTATCAAGTTGAGACTCACCCGGAAAAATTACTATTCACTTGGAAGAAAATCTCAACTAAGGCTAATTTAAAATTAGAAACCACTCCATGAAAATATTAAAATTTTTTACCTTTGGCTTATTATCCGCCTCTGGAGCTCTTGCAATAGAGCTTATTTTAGTGGCGCTAATTTCCATATTATTCAATATTAATATTGAGAATAATTATTTTAATAGCATTACTGCCTTTCTTATTATCGCCATTATACTGGAGGAATTTTTTAAACTAAGCCTGCTGCGCCAACTTTTTTTCACAACCAATGAAAAATCCGTTAAAATTTATCTCGCCCTAATATTTGGTAGTGGTTTCTCTTTTTTAGAAATTTTTTCCAAGCTGATTGCCATCCCACAAGCTACCTTATTAACCGTTTTTTCCTGGAATTTTTTCGGTGTCTTTCTTATTCATGTCCTGACAGCTGGAGTGTTGGGTTGCTTTCTTGCTCGAAAAAACGGCGCTTCTTTGGCACTTGCCGCACAAGCGCTCTTACTGGCATCCTTTCTGCATCTAGGCTATAATCTACTAATTATTTATGACCAAGGTGCCATCGCTACCAACACCTATCTAATGATTATTTCTATCGGACTCTATTTGCTTAAAAATAAACTTGCAAGATAAAAAAAATTCTACTATAATTAAAGCACGATACTAATAAAAAATAACATATACAAAAAGATGATAAAAGTAAAACGTTCTTTTTTGGAAAAACTTACCGGTTCAAGTCGGATCGATGAAATTGATGAGGAATTTGAAACCCCTAGCCGACCCCTGGCCAAAATATATGAAGAAGAGGAGGATGAGGCAGAGATGATTATTAATTCGTCAAATAGAAGAACTATGCAACAAGAAGAAATTACTATTCCTAATAATGATGAAAGTGAGGGGCAACTCACTATTGATGTTTATCAAACCGAAAATGATATTGTTATCAAGTCCACCATTGCTGGAGTGAAACCAGAAGACTTGGATGTGAGTATCAATAGTGATATGGTGAGCATCCGAGGAGAAAGAAAAAATGAGGAAGTGGTAAATGATGATAATTATTATTATCAGGAATGCTATTGGGGAAACTTTTCTCGCTCCGTTATTTTGCCAGTCGATGTTCTAGCGGAAAAAGCAGAGGCCGCTATGAAAAATGGCATCCTGACTATCCGATTGCCGAAGGCGGACAACACCAAGACCAAGAAAATTCAAGTACGTGGTTTCTAAGAAATCTATTCCCTTTCGCAAGAAGCGTTCTAGTTGCCAAGCTAGAACGCTTCTTTTTTCCAACACGGCTTGATTTTATGGCTATTTTGGGCTATTATAAATCCATGCTAAATATAATGAAAATAGTCGTCTTTTCTTCCTTGCTGCTAGTTAGTAGCTCTCTTTGCTATGGCAAAGAACCTATTGAGCATCCATCCTTGTTGCGGATAGAACCCACTCGAATAACCAACACTATCAATATGAAAGTGCGCAACGATAGTTATTCACTAACCCCGGAGGAAATGGCAGGCTGGATAACCGAAAAAAATGACCTCCATTTTAACCCCCGCCACACTTCTGAAATAGAAACACTTGATATTTGCGGACAAAAAAAATCCATTCTTTGTAATCTCCTCACCACCACCCAGGACCAATCCCATATCCAAAAATCATCCGCTTTTTTTCTGAACACGGAGCTAGTCAAAAAATATATCGAAACACTGGCCCAAAAAATCAACCGGGAGCCTGTGAACGCCACCTTGAATATGCAAGATGGAAAAATTTCTGTCTTCACTCTCAATCAAAAAGGCATCCAATTGGATAATGCCTCCAGTACTGCGCTGCTGATAAGCTACCTAATAGGAGAGACTCCCGCAAGCGACATCCAATTAGCCTACAGTGAAAAAGATCCTGATATTTCCATCGATTCGATTGATAATCTCGGCATCACCTCTCTCATTGGCGAAGGTCATTCCAATTTTCGAGGC
>JBAZXY010000051.1:0-8694 GCA_041659585.1 Parcubacteria group bacterium
TACAATATAGGGAATGATCCCAAAATAATAATGGAGGTGAGTAAGCCATGTTCTTATATATAGACAAATGGTTGATGGATAGGTTCGAAAAATACTCTCAAAAAATTCAACGGATGTTTGGAATCACATGCTTTGAAATAGCTCGTGTCTGCTTTCTGCTTTCCTCGATGTTCATATTTCTCTGGGCAGTTGCTGCTTTTACTATGTCGGGAACTGGATGGTTGACGAATTCTATGTCGAAATCTAGTCCACTGATTAATGCAGCTATTTTCATGATGAGAGCTTTAGTCGCAATGATAATTGTGTCTGCAAATTACAGAGGAGTTAGTCTTTGCAAACATCTGATGCGAGAGTATAATACCTTAAACAGCAATGCAGGCTTGATGAATAAGCGCAGGATTATTGCTGAGTCAGATAGAATTATGAGTATTAAGCTTATGGTTTGGTACTTATTGATATTTATACCTGCGATGTTGTTATTTGACAAATCTGGGTTTTTCCCTCTTCTCAGTATTTTTGTAAGAGTTGCAGCAGAATATCTAGTTTGCTGCACTCCATTGCCATCGCAAAAAAGCAAAGTGAAGAAATGGATTGAATCATTACTAACTGCGCGAAAACTATCACCCGCTTTCGATTCAGTGTAAAGTCCAATGGGCTCAAAAAGTCAGACGGAGGCTCTCAGGAAAATTTCTTGAGAGCCTTTTTCAATAGACACGCAGAAAAGAAACAGAACGGGGGAAAGCCCTGTTTTTTTGTTTTTGGTTGACCTAATCGATTTTTACTGTAGAATTGTATAAAAGTAGTTTTTTACAAAAGGTCCCAAAACAGCATATACTTATGCGAATTTACTTTGGGTTATAAGAATTTTGATTAGAGGGGGGATGTCGCATGGCAATAATTGAGCACAGGGGAAGGCAGTATGAGGTAGACAAAGATGGTTTTTTGGTCAGATTTGAGGAATGGGATGAGGGCTGGGTTGATTATATCAAGGGTGCCGAAGGAATTTGCAAGTTAAGTGATGTTCATCAGAAAGTGATGGTTGCTTTGCAGGAATATTATAAAAAAAACAAGAAACCTCTGCATATTAGAAATTTTTCTGAAGTCACTGGCATTCGATTAAGGATTGTCTATGATTTATTTCCATCTGGTTATAGAAAAGGCGCTTATAAGATGGCAGGACTGAAAGATCCCGGTGGTTGATAAGGTTTAATTTTCCTCGGCGAGGAAAATGGGCGTAATTTTTTGGGGAATGAAGGTAGCTTTCATTAATACTGGGCAAATAATTTTTACGATACAAAAAGTGTAGTTAAAAAATCATTTCGAAGGAGGACTGACCATATGACCACTAGTATAGATCCAACCGTAAATATTTTCAAATCGGAGATAGCTATAGATGTACACGTCCGTGAATTTTGTACAATCAGAAATTCCACACTTGGCATCGGATGCAAGATCTATGAGAGGGTTTCTATTAAGAAATCCAAAATAGGCGAGGGCAGTGATATTAATGCGGGCACCTATATAGAAAATGCTAATATAGGAAGAAGCGTCCAAATTGCGCCGAACTGCATCATTGTGGGTGTCACCCATGATTTTTCACCGGAAGGAGTTGATCATGAAGATGTCTTTATGCGTATAGATATTGGTGATGGGGCATGGATCGGCGCGGGAAGCATAATTATGCCAGGCGTTAAAATTGGCCAGGGGTCTGTGATTGGAGCAGGCGCTACGGTGAAGATGGATGTTCCCGATAGACATGTGTATGTAGGTACACCATCTCAAAATAAATGTTATCCAATATTACCTATGATTCATCCTTGAAGCCATTCTTCAAGGCGTGTCGATTGAAGCCCTTGCTGTCTAATGATGGTAAGGGCTTTTTCTTTGTCAGTCTCGCTCAAAAAAGTTTTTTTAATTGAATGCTTGACTTTTGTGGCTAGATATGCTTTTATTACTTGATACATTGTGTATCTAGCTTTTGGGGAAAACCCTAAAAAACTGTTTTTTAAAAATCTAAACGTATTAATGGGGGGTTGGGATATGAAAAGACTGGAATGTTTTCTGGAAGATTATTCCTGGCTTCTGAAGGCGGGAATATGGATGTTGCTCATTGTATGGGCGACACAGCTCAATGGTTTTTTTGTCGGGGCGTATAAAAAAGAAATGGAGGCGGAAAGAAATAGGCCGCCGCGCAATATTGAATTGGAGCTAAAGCTTAATCATGAAGCGTATGATCTGAATGAAAAACAGATCAATGCTGCACGCGAAAAAGGTGCGTTGTATGGCCCACAGGACTATTTCAATGACTTTAAAGCAATGAAAAAGTTGCAATATGCAATCATTGGGACGGAGCATGGTTATGAGCCATTTCTTTCTAATGCAGCGTTGATGAATCTGCAGCGTATGAGCATGGATAATGTCGGCAAAGGCAGGACGTATGCTAATGAGGATGTTTCAAAGGCGGCGGCTGAATTTAGTGAATGGAAGAGGTCAGGTGGGTCAGTTGGAGATGAATTCCATGAGGAGGTTGATAATCTGAGTGCGCGGGAAAAATGGTTGATATTTTTCAATTGGTTTTCTACGCTCTATTTACGAGGACTGCTTTTGTTGCCATTGTTGTTTGTCATTCGAATGGCTTCAAGAAAAGGCATTTTGGAAACCATCTTGGCAGATAAGTTTCGCTTCGTCTATTCAATCATTCTTTGGCCATTGTATGCGACAAAATATCCTTACAATGTAATCAAGGAAATTATTGTTGCGGCGGAGTTGCGGCGGATAGGGAAAATTTTCCGTAGGTTCACACCTGAAGAAAATGCCGTAGTCCGTCAGATTGCGGAAAATAAGAATTTTTGGCAGTGGATTGAGAATTTCCATTTTGCAAATAAACCTATCTTCAAGCGATCTTTTGTAGTTGCCTTGGTTGCCGTGGTTTTGCTTAAACTTTTGGCTCCAATGGTAGCGCAAGCTGATGCGGGACACACTGAACTGATAAGAGCTGGTCCGGAAATCTCTTCCAAATGCAGTGTTGGCAATAACACTCACAGTATTCAGCAAATGGATGACCATTTTGAGGGGCTGATGGTGTTGGCTGCTTCATTTGAATTTTGCATGAAGCTTCTAACAATAATCTGCTTTCGTCTGAAAAATTTTCACACGAAAGATTTCATCGCTAAGATTGAGCATGTGCCGCTTGTCGGCTATTTATTTTTCATTGGCATATTTTTTTATCCAGAAAAATAAATAGCCGGAGTAGGAACTTTCTCCGGCAAATAGGGAGAGGGTTATGAACAAGAAAATGTTTCGTTTGATGGCTGGTCTGTGTGTGATTTTTGTAGCTGTTGCCCTGGCAGAACATTGTGAGGCTCAGGAAGATGGTAAGCGAGTGGAGGGATATGTTTTCTACCGGGCTAATCTGATCAGTCCTGACATGAACAAGAATTTTTGGTCGCATGATCTTAGCGCGTATTCACTTGTTGATGGAAAATATGGACTTGGCTTGGATAATACCTATTGTCCAGATAAAGATTATTTTCGCACGAAACCCTTTGCGACAGTGAATGTTGTCGGAGGATTGAATCTTCTTGGTGGACTTTCACTTGATAACGCGGGCGGGGATTATGCACAGCTAGGTTTCTGGTATTTTGGAAAATTGGGCGAGAAGGTGAAAATATTTCTTGATCCAAGGTTTTATATCGGGACCAGCGAGGGGGCTAGGGATTTTTTTGAGGGCTATGCTGAAATTAACTATCCCTTAAATGATAAATTCACCCTAGCTATCAATGTTCTTCACGATTATTGGTGGGAAAGCAATACCAATTGGATGCTTGTTGGCCCAGTGGTTTATTGGAAGATTAATTCATCGATTACAGTGTTTGCGCGTATTGCACGCGAAACAAATTTCGAGGGAGGTGATGCGACGGATATTAGGACGGCCATAAAATTGTCCTTCCAATCGAGTAACAGTCGGGTAGGTTGCGAATGCAACTTGCCCGATTTTTTTATGGAATAATATTTTTAGGAAAAGTCGCTCAAAGCGGTTTTTTTTGATATGATAATAAGATGAACATATTTTTCATGTTATTGCTGAAAATACTCCCATTGTACGGCTTGATATTGCTGGGTTTTTTAGCTGGTAAATTTCTGAAGTTGGAAAAAGAAAAGATTGCGATTTTGTTGATTTATTTTATTGCTCCGGTTATTGTTTTCAAGGGAGTAATGAGGGCTAATATCATGGCGAGCAATTTATCGTTGCCTTTATTGTTTTTAGTTTTGGGCATTCTGATTTCTCTTTCTTTTCTCTTTCTTTCGAAATTCATTTGGCAAGATTCGACTAGAAACATAATTGCGTTCACTTCCGGCACAGGGAATACGGGTTATTTCGGTTTGCCGGTGGCACTGGCTTTGTTTGGCGATGAATATTTGCCCTTAATGGTATTGGCGTTGCTCGGGACCATTCTATACGAAAACTCGTTGGGTTTTTATTTGGCGGCTCGGGGTAATCATTCGAAAACCGAAAGTTTCCAACGGCTTTTAAAATTGCCGGCAATTTACGCTTTTTTGCTAGCGCTGGCGCTGAACTTGGCGGGTGTTAAATTTGGAAATTCATATGAAAATGTCACCTATGGATTCCAGTTGGCGTATACGTTGCTTGGCATGATGATTATCGGATTGGGAATTGCGAGTATGGTGAAAATTGAATTTGACTTGAAATTCATCTCGGTCGCATTCTTGGCTAGATTTCTAGTTTGGCCGCTCAGCGTGTTTTGTATAATTTTTTTGAACAATGCTTTTTTTCATTTTTATGGCGTCGAAGCGCAGAAGATAATGATTTTGATGTCGATTGTGCCGTTGGCGGCCAATACAGTTTCCTATGCAACTCTTCTAAAAATACATCCGGGAAAAGCAGCTATGACAGTCCTGTTGAGCACAATATTCGCTTTGTTGTATATTCCTGTGATGGTGATGGTTTTTATCAAATAGAATCAGCATACGTGCAATACTCAATTTGGATGGCTAATTCGTCTATTTGGCCGTTAATAACTTGAAAAACTCGCCCAAAACGCCATTTTTTGATATAATAGACTTATCGCCTAATAATTCACTACTGCAATTTCCATTATGACTTGTGGTGTTTTGTGCCTATGGATAAAAATAGTTTTAATCCGGTTGAGGATAATTTATTGGAAGAATTTCACGAAGCGGGTTGGAAAAATTTAGATGAGGCGAGAAACTTGGTAACTGAAAAGAATACCTTGTCGGCGATTGATTTTGTTGAGAGAAATTATTTTTAGTAAAATTATGAAAAGAATTTTAATATTAGGGTCTTGCGGGGCAGGCAAATCAACGTTTGCCAAAAGATTGCATAGGTCGTTGGATATACCGATCATCCATCTTGACCAGCACTATTGGAAGCCCGGTTGGACGCGCACGGAAAGCGATGAATGGCAGAAGAAAGTTACAAATCTTGTTAAAGGAGATCAATGGATTATGGATGGAAACTATCGCAGTTCATTGGATATGAGATTGCCTCAAGTAGATACTGTGATTTTGTTAGATTTCTCTCCTCCCGTGTGTCTCTATCGCTTATTGAAGCGTAGAATCAAAGCGGATAGAGCGGATGAAATAGCGGGATGCCAAGAAAGGATAAGCTTTGAATTATTAAAGTGGGTATTGTGGACATTCCCAAGAGTTAATCGCAAAGAGATTGAAAAAAAGCTTGAATCATCAAAGAAACAAAAGGACATCTTTATTCTTAGGTCGAATAAGGATGTAGATTTATTTCTGCTGGATAAGATAAATAATAAATAAGGAATAGGATCGAATTAATCACCGAAGATTTTGATTTGACTTACGCACGCAGAAAAGACAAGAGCGGAGGAAAGCCCTGTTTTTTTGTTTTTTCCTAGAACAAGGTCGAAACTGTCATAGCTCATGCTATCCGTCATAGCTTCGCCACTATTTTACTCAAAAAAGCATTAGTTTAGGGCATATTCAAGTCTTACTTGGCTATTCGGGCATTCAAACCACTAGCCGTCATTATTTGGGCATCTTGAGCGATGACGAGGCAAAACAAGCCCACGAAAAGGGGATGAATATGGATAATTGGTCGTAACTTTATTTAAATGAAAATGTAGGTTATACTTGGAATATGATCACTGCAAATGTAAAATTAGTCGTTTTTGTTCCAATATCGCACGCTGATATTGTACGCAAAGCATTGGGTGAAGCTGGAGCTGGAAAGATTGGCAACTATGACTTTTGCTCGTTTTCCTCTTGTGGCGTTGGACGTTTTCGTGGCAATGAAAAATCCAATCCGACAATCGGTGAGGCTGGGCAATACGAGGCGGTGGAAGAAGAAAAAATTGAAGTTATTGTGCCGAGAGAAATTTTAGAGAAAGTCATCAGAGCTATGAATAAAGTCCATCCTTACGAAGAAGTGGCTTATGATATTTATTCGATAGAGAATTAATGTATTAAAATTTATTATTATGAAAATCGCAATTATATCCGATATACACGAAAATTTTCACAACATAATCTTGGCACTAAAGAGGATTGAACAAGAAAAATGCGAGCAGATTATTTTTCTAGGTGACTTTATGAATAATGGCGTGGCAAAGGTTTTGGCTACTTCAAAAATTCCTGTTTTTGCTGTCTGGGGAAATAACGATGGAGATAAATCAGTTATAACTAAAACTTCGCTAAATCCATCTAGTAATTTGACAGTGAGTGATAGCATTTATGATTTCTTGGAATTTGGTGGCAAGAGGATTTTTGCGACTCATTATCCTGACATTGCGAAGCCAATGGCAAAATCAGGTGAATATGACGCAGTGTTTTATGGACATAACCATTTGAAAAATGAGGAAAAGATTGGGAACTGCTTAGTGGTAAATCCAGGTGAAATTTCGGCACATAAAACTGGCAAAGCAACATTTGCAATTTATGATACGGAAAGTAATTCAATTGAGTTTATAACGCTGGATAATTCTATTACATTGCTTACAGACGAAGTAGAAGACTATTTGAAGCAAGTTGATTTTGAATTTAGCAAAAGCAAGAGGCATCAGGTTTAATTTATGAGAAAATTATTATTATCATCAAATGGAAGCTTTATTATTGAAAAAGGCTTAAAGCTTTTGTTTGACGATATTTCAAAAATTAGATTGGCATATATTACAACGGCAGGAAAAGGAAGTAGTGATAAAACATATATAGAAACCCACAAAGAGATGCTGAAAAAAGAAGGATGCAATTTTGAGGAGCTGGATATTGAGGGCAAAACTGAGGATGAATTGCGAGAATTACTGAAGAATAAAAACGCTGTATATGTTGAGGGCGGAAATACATTCTATTTATTAAAGGCTGTTCGTGAAAGCGGTTTCGATAAGGTCATAAAAGAACTTATAGAAAAAAGCGTGCCTTACATTGGTTCAAGTGCTGGAAGTTATATTGCTTGTCCAACTATTGAAATGGCTACTTGGAAGCCAAAGCAAAAGGACAGGTTTGGAGTTTCTGATTTTACCGCAATGAATCTAGTGCCATTTTTGGTAGTTGCTCACTATGAACCAGAATTTAAGGAAGTATTAAAAGAAAAAATTCCCCAAATTCAGTATGAGACCAAGGTATTAAAAGATGGGCAGGCGATTTTGGTTGAGGGTGATAGCTATAAATTAGTAGGAGAAGGGGGGGGGATAAGATTATGAGTAAAATCGCTTTTATTATCCCTGGCTTTGGATGTCCAACGAAAAACAAAGAATATCAGCAAATCGCTGGATTTTTCAAAAAGAAAAATATTAAACCAATTCTAATTGAAACTGATTGGAAGCGAAACACGCATTTAGAATATGTTGTCCAATTCAAAGAACAATATTTGAGAAACGTTGATAATGGCGACCAAGTTTACGTGTTAGGTTTTTCATTTGGAGCTATGACTGCCTGTATTACCGCTCCAGAACTTAAGCCAACGATGCAAATTTTATGTTCACTCTCACCATTTTTCAAAGAAGATATTCCCCTGGTAAAAAGTTGGTGGATTAAATATCACGGTAAGCATAGAAAGTCGGTGTTTGAAAAATTATCATTTTCAGATATAGCCAAGAAAACTGTTTGCAAAACAATCATTCTGGCTGGCAATAAGGAAGGAAATGAAGTTGAACATAGAGCCAAGGACGCAAAAAAGAAAATCAAAAATAGCGAACTGGTATTTATTGATGGCGTTAACCATAATATAGCTGACGAAGGATATCTGAAGAAAATCAAAGAAATAATTGAAAAAATATAAAGATATGCTTAAAAAATACATTGCATACTTAAAAGACAATTCCCAAGGCTACTGGTTCAAGCGAAAACTCTATGGATGGGGCTGGGTGCCTGTAAAATGGCAGGGATGGTGTGTCATATTTCTCTATATCTTACTCATCCTGAGTCTCGTGCTTATTAGAGAAGCTGCTATCCCAGGAAATCCTGATTCGGGAAGTAATTTTTTGACATTTGCATTGCCAATTGTTGTATTGACTGTCCTTCTTATTATTGTTGCCTATAAAAAGGGTGAAAAGCCTCGTTGGCAGTGGGGTAAACCAAGGAAATAGAACTACTTTTTCCGATTCCTCCCACGAATCACCTCCTTTCTAGGGAGTAGTGGTGAACAGAGATTCTTCGGAATCTCAATCATCTAAGGGTCGTTTATCAACT
>JBAZXY010000052.1:0-8654 GCA_041659585.1 Parcubacteria group bacterium
TAATTATTATATCGTATGCCCCCGGAAATTTGATTGTCTGTGTCTGGGGTGAAAAACTTTGTTTAAATCGTGTGATTCCCTCCCAATTATTTTCACTCATATTGGTTTTTACACCACCAAAGTCATATTCAATAGCGCCATTTTTTTTAGCATCCTGAATTTGTCTCCATTGTAAAAGATAGGGTGCCATCACGTTACGAAAGCGGTCATCTGAGGCGCCATGTAAATAGGTTACGGTTTTATTGAAAAATATTATAATATTTGCCGCAATAATCTCACCTTCAAATTCTGCGCAATATAATTTTATGTTTTCAGCTGGAATAACCTCAAACATTTTTTGATAATAACTTCTAGGGTGCGACGTGATACTTTGGCGCGCAGAGGTGACTTCCACCAAATCACAAAAGCGATCAATATGGTTCTTATCACTAGAAACCATAATTCGGATATCCTTTTTTTCTGCTAGCCGTATATTGTAGCGCGTCTTGGCTTTCATTGCAGCAAGCAATTCTTCCTCACCTTTTGTAATATCAATGATAAATAATTCTCTCGGCTGCATATCATGCGGTGCTTTTATCATCACATTACTGATGTTTTCCTTTGCTAAATTTAAAATCTCATCTGAAATTGGTTCAATGCGTATCCAACCCACCTGATTACTTTCCGCCAAGCTAATCAAATTATCAAAATAAGTCCTGACATTTTTATCTTTAATTTTCAGTATGCTTCCACGCGGGATATAAAAATATTTCCCAATAATCGGAAGTTTATGTTCAATAATATTAGACCAAAAGGCCTCCCCTTTAATGTTAAGCGTTTTTTTTCCAGCTGATTCCTGAAAAAACCTCCACCAGTCGGATTGTAAAAATCCCCCATCTGGAGAATTAACTGCTATGAATTTTTCTTCCTTATTTTTCATAATTCCACTATACAATTTTGAAATAATTTCTGTTATAAAATTTATGTCTCAAACCGCATTATTTCTTGCCTAAGCTTTTCAGCGCCAAACCTACGCGCTGACCAATATCCTTGATGTCTGGAGAAACCGCTTTCAAAGCATCTCGCGCTTCTACCACGGAATAGCCCATTGAAATCAAAGCTTCAATAGCATCTGAATCGGACACCGCCCCTTCCTTTTCCGAATCAGTCATGCTAGCCACCTTGTTTCTGAGCTCCAGAATGACCCTGTCCGCCGTTTTCTTGCCTATCCCTGATACTTTGGTCAAAATAGAGGAGTCCTCATTCAGAATGGCTGTTTTGATGGTTCTAGGAGTGGCAATGGAAAGAATGCCTAATCCCGCTTTCGGTCCGATGCCAGAAATGGAAATCAACAGCTCAAACATATCCAATTCCTCCATATTCAAAAACCCATACAAATCCATGGCATCTTCTCGGATGGCGGTATGGATAAAAAAATCCACCTCTTCTAGGCCGGCAATCTTTCCCATAGCATAGGTAGTCAAATACACCTTATATCCAATGCCCCACACATCCACCACCACAAACTTGTCTTTGCGGTATTCAATTTTTCCCTTTATTTTAGCAATCATAATATCTGCATTATAACACCCTTGCTGCTTTTTTCCAAAACAAAAAACCACCCTCATCCTGGGTGGTTTTTTTGTTCTTCTTTTTGAATACGATTATTTCACCCACCGGAAGTTAGAAAAAAAATCAGCAAAGTCTCTTTGAAAATATTTATACTGATATTCTCCCGTGCCACAAATCAACGCATAATCCATTCCCGCATGCGAAGTCAACATTTGAGCAAGGCGCACTGTGTCTCCGGTCGGATCCAAAAAATCAAACTCCACTAAAAAAGCTTGCTCCCCATCCACCTGAAGTCTTTTACTGCTAATCAGATGGAATTCCTTGGCGGTTTGAGATAAATCTTTTTCTATAGCTGCTTGAATCTCTTGATCGCTTTTTTGAAAATTAAGACCAAAAGAATTATAGCGGACATCGCAACCAGTACCTTGATTAGTCCTTAATTTGAAGCCCGCAATATAATCTGTCCCAAATCTTTTTTCCACATCCGTGTCTAAATGAAAATAATCTGGGTAGCGAAAACTGAAATCTGGTCCGATATGACTATATTTCAAATAATTCACTTTTTGCACCGACCAATCCACTCTCCATCCTGAGCGGTTAGCAACCACGAAAAAGGCCAAGATTACTAGAATAATGATTGTTAAAAATAAACTTCTTTCTAACCATTTTTTTTTCTGAGATAATTCTAGCACTTGACCTTCCATATATTTTAATTCTAGAGGTTCAACTTCCCCGGAAGGAAAATTGAACCTCCTTGCAATGTAATTAATGTCATTACCCTAGCTCTTGCAATTAAGGGCAGGTTGTTCCAGTAACGATTCCATGATTAATACTGATACTGCAGTTGTTTCCATTACTACCTTTCACTGTAATATTACTATTATATCCACCTACTGCTTCTATTGTACCAGAAATTTTTCCATTAGCCTCAATATCACCCGCTCCAACAATATCATGATCATTCAAGTCAATTCCTCCATTAGCATTCAAGCTTCCGGCTAAATTCAACCCACCCGTTCCTGTGAAATCTGTTCCGGAGTTGCCCAGGTTAGTCAAAATATTATTATGCATATCCACATTCCCTCGCACATCCGAGTTGCCAGTAATATCCATTCCTCCAGCACTCACTAGAAATGCTCCGCCCACAGTCAAAGCACTATGGAATTCTCCACTGCCGAGAACATCTAATTTCACTAATCCTGCACCTGAATTATTAAGCGTCAGAACAGTATTTGATCCATTCACTAAATCAATGCTGCGTGAGTTATTAGAGACTAGATTGCCAGCGATAGTTAATCCTTGGAAAGATGCATCCCCATTGCCTTTCACAGACCAGTCACTATCCGTCACTGAAACATTAGCATTGGAATTTCCGATATGTACTTCTGCTGAATCAGCTCCAGCTGTTCCCAAGTTAATAGTGGAATCTGTTCCAGAGGTGTTGTCGGAATTAGTTAATCCTGTTAAGAAATTAACGGTGTCAGCATAGATAGTTGACCAACGTGATCCACTAGCGCCCAGTGATCCACCGGTAAGCGTGCCTTCGACATTCAAATTAGCCTTACCTGTTCCGGTATTTTTTATAAATACATTAGAATCAATAGCATTATTATCCACATTAATATTCATCGTATTACTAGTGGAATTAATATCTCCTCCTTGCAAACTAGCTGTTCCGTCACCAACCTTATTGGCCGTCACATTTCCAGTTGTAACTACATTAATATTAGTTGCTAAATCAGCTCCCACAATTGTACCATCGGCAATCTTGTCTGTGGTCACGGCGTCCGCCGCTAGCTTAGCATTAGTCACTGCTCCGTCAGCTAGATTAGCTGGGGTAATCGCACTGTTAGCAATTTTTCCTCCGGTAATGGTAGCGTTGGCAATTTTTGCATCAATCACTGAACCATCAGCCAGCTTTGAAGTTGTCACTGCTGCGTCAGCAATTTTCAAGGTCACCACGCTATTGTCAGCTAATTTTATATCTGTAATGGCACCATCTGCTACTTTAGTTGTAGTCACTGATCCATCGGCCAATTTTACAGAAACAATAGCACCATCAGCAATTTTTCCACCTGTCACTGCACCATCCACAATTTTTATTGTAGCCACACTGTCATCGGCTAGTTTAGCCGTAGTGATAATACCATCCTGTAAATCACCCGCCAAAATCGTACCGTCTTGAATTTTAGCAGTCGTCACACTATCATCAGCTAACTGCAAAGTTGTAATAGCACCATCCACTAATTTTCCGCTCGTAATAGTAGCATCGAGAATCTTAGCAGCGGTTACTGCTCCATCTGCCAATTTAGCTGTTGTTACAGAAAGATCTTGGATTTCTGCCGTACCTACTGAGCTATCCGCCATTTTTATATTAGTAATCGCACCATCAGCAATTTTGGCAGTGGAAATTGTGCCATCAGCAATGTTCACATCTACGATTGTACCATTGGCAATTTTGCCACCCGTAATAGCACCATCCTGAATCTTAGCCGTCACGATAGAGTCATCCGCAAGCTTAGCAGTCATAACCGCACCATCCTGAATCTTGGCAGTGGACACGGCATCATCTGCAATCTTGGCAGTAGTAACTGCACCATCTGCCAACTGAATACCGGAAATAGTTCCAATAATCTTGGAAGCATCTAAAGCTGTAATCCAAGCTGGATCGAAATAAGCTCCGCTAGTATACACTCCATTAGTTACCGTATCAGCGTTGCCAGTCAAATTTCCAGTAACATCTCCAGTAACATTGCCTGTTAGATTTCCCAATACATCCCCCACAACATTACCCAAGAGATTTCCTAGAAAATTATTTGCATTTACATTTCCAGTGGTGATGATGTTTCCCGTAGTATCAATCTGTCCGCCACTAATTGTAGCGATGCCATCAGTGAAAGACAATGCACTAATCGTCCCTGTAGTATTAACCGTAATATTAGCCGCTAACTTATTGCCACTAATTTCCCCATCGCCAATCTTAGCGTTAGTCACTGCACCATCTACCAATTTAGCAGTGGCTACTGAGCCGTCGACTAACTTAATTTGTGTTACGGCACCATCTTCTAATTTTCCATTAGTGATTGCACCATCCATTATCTTAGTAGTTGTCACAGCGAAGGTTCCAATCTTAGCAGTAGTAACAGCGCCATCTTCAATCTTAGCAGTAACAACTGCATCATCCGCTAACTTAATATCGGTAATTGCCCCGTCATGCACCTTGGCAGTAGTAACTGCACCATCTGCCAATTTCAATGTCACCACTGCTCCATCAGCAATTTTTCCACTCACAATTGCACCATTAGCGATGTTAGCGGTTATAATTGTGCCATTTGCTAATTTAGCAGAGGTAATGGCTCCGTTTTTAAGATCAGATCCTTTAATAGAATTGTTTAATTTCAATTTGCTATATTTAATTCCCGCATTACTAGCAATATCTTTATCCTTCAAACGACGAGAAACTTTAACTATATATGTTGTACCTTCCTGAATAACTTCAATCACCTTAGCTTTTCTAGTTTTAGCATCCACCCCAAAAACCATTATGCCAAAAGAAAGTATGGCTAGTAATGCAGCAGCTATAATTGTTCTTTTTTTAATTAATCTGATTTTAACTTCTTTTGGACTCACACCCCTAATCTCTAAAATTTCCCCCGCTCTATTTCTTGCTTTACGCATTGTTTTAAATTTATAAAATTAAACTTATTTAAACTCCAATGGCCTTTATATAAGCCTCGGATATAAAAACCATCTTATAGCCCACCAATACCACCACGACAAACAGCATTGCCATGATTGAGAGATGAAACAGCACTTCTCCTTTATCCATATTTTCCAATATTTATTAATTAAATTTAGTGAACAGGAGATAGTAGCACTAAAATCCTTTTTTGTCAAGAGTTTACAAACCAAGCCAAATTATGTATTATACCCTCAACTCACCCCCTTCTCTTGCCAAAGTGCGAATACTATGATAAAAATACTAGAGTAATTAAAAGTTATAAATAAACAATTATGCCAATTAAAGAATCCGCTAAGAAATATGTGCGCGTAACGCAAGGAAAAACTGAGGTTAACAAAAAAATCAAAGGTGTTTTCCGTAGCGCTATTAAAAAAGCCACTGAAGCTATTGCTAAGGATGACGTGAAGACCGCTCAAGAGTGGGCAAAAAAAGCCTTTCAATCCCTAGACAAGGCTGCTAAGAAAAATGTGATCAGCAAAAATACCGCTGCTCGCAAGAAATCTCGCCTAAACAAGAAAGTGAAAACCTTAGCTACAACGAAAAAAAAATAGTCTGAGACTTTTTAAAAAAAATCGCCCCACTAAACGGGACGATTTTTTTATTATATAGTATATGTCGCAGAATTAAAGCTCTACAATGAATTTATCCAGTGCCAGTTTAATATCGATTTTTCCCGTCTTAGCCTGCCCATCCAACTCACCTAAATACTGATAAATATTTTTTAATTGCATCATAGGAAAGTTACGCAATTGCTGCAAGCTTTTTTTTACCACAAAAGGATGCAATCCCATAGCCTTGGCAATAGCATACTCATCATTATGATATTGATCTTTGGCATCAGCCACTTTTAATAAATTTCTAAATTGATAGATAATCATGGAAAAAATATAAAAAGCATCCTCCCCTTTTTTGAGATGTTCATGCAGCAACTGCAAGGCCTCTTTTTTATTATTATTAGCCAATGCATCCATCATACTAAAGATACTGCTATCTGCATTTGATTTCACCAGCAATTCCACGTCCTGCTCTTGAATTATTTTTCCATCTGAAAAATCCAATAACTTTTGCAATTCTTGATTCAAGGAGCTAGTGTCGCTGCCCACAAAAATGATTAGTTTTTCCAGAGCAGCCGGAGAAATTCCCGCGTCTGGATTTTCTGTTTGCACTTTTTCCACAATCCACTTATTCAACTTAGTGCCAATCAACTTTTCAAAATCCTGCACTTTGGCTATTTTACTTAGCAATTTATAAATTTTTCCATTTTTCTTGGGCTGCCCTTTTTCCCAAAAAATCAGCACTAAATCAGCATCCATCATCAAAGCCTTTTCGCTTTTTTTAAGATAAGCTATTAGTTCATCTTTTTCTATATCCGTAGCACATTCTATAAAATCTCTCACAATCACTAATCGCTTGGGGGCCAATAAATTAGGCATCGCCAACGTGCTTAGCAATGTTGCCTGATTCTCTTTTTGTCCCCAATTAAAAATAGACAGTCCTGACCCCACTGGATCAGTTATCAAAAACCTCTTCTTTATATCATTCACTTTTTGCAATGAGCGAAAGGAATCTTCACCATATAAGAAAAACAACATTCTTTAATCATTAACCATTAATCTTTTCAGTATAGCTTATTTTAGGAAACAAAAAAAGAAGCCTTTCACGGCTTCTTTTTAGCATATCTTTCAATATTATTGTACTGGCGTCCAGCGCAAGGCCTGACCTGGTTCTAAAATATCTAACCAGATTTGTCCCGGCACAAATTTTACCTCTTGCCCTGATTGATCATAGAACATCAATTTACTATCAATGCGGTTCTTATCCTTTTTCCATGTCCCAATAGACTCTTTGCCATTCATATAATAATGAGCCTCTCCCGTATCAATGCTGTCATACCAAGGATCTCCAATTTGCATATTATTATAGCGCCCGGTGATGCTCTCCGATCCTGTTTTTTTAATATCCTCCACATTCTTCCATGGATCTTGTAAATTCTTGCCGAGATAATCTTGCTCAGTAGTAATTTGCTCTGACTGAGCAAACATCACCACTACATTTTTCGGAGCCACTCTTTGCTTATTATTTCTATCCGTATCATTGGCCTCTCCCCATACTCGCAAATAAGAATTAGTTTCCTTATCATAGTTATATTCTACATCATAAGGCTTTTTGAAAGCCACCCGTAAGTTGCCTCCCGCCGGTCTGTCAGCAAGGGGTGCCTCTCCTTGATGGGCATAGCCAGAAAACTTATTTTCTGTGCTATATTTTTTTTCTGCTATCATCGCTGCGATATTACCACTGGTAATATGACCCGTATCTTCCAAGCGCATAATTCCACTCACTGGCCATCGCTCACAATAAGAACCAGTCATACAGTCATAATTATCTATTGTATGTTGACTAAGCAGGTCCAAAGCAAAATGCGATCCTCCCCAATGAATATAGATTGCATTTAGCCCTGCAGCCAGAGCCATGTAATCATGCCGGGAACTGCGAATTGCTCCCACCTCCTTAGGAACATTACAGCCATATATACCCATCAAACGCGTGACTGATCCAGTAAACGCTGGCATCTCTATAACCATATCTGCTTCTGAAAAACCAGCTGCTGGACGAGCCTGCACATCAGCCGGTTGCATCACCGCCACTGGTCGCTTGTTCCAATTTTCACAAGCCAATCCGGTAATCGGACTAACTGGACCATCATTGGCAATAGGATAATCCTGCGATTGACCATCCTTACTGAGATCTATTTGTTTTACGGCAGTGTTTTTTTTGCCGAAGAAAAAATATCCTCCTGCTCCGATTAATATTATTGCCGCCACCACAATAATAATCTTTTGCTTTTTTTCCATGTGCTTTTAATTATATAAATTATAAATCCTCTACTACCTTACTTCTGACAAACGGGACAATAGAAAATACTGCGTTGTCCCATTTTGCTGCGTGCCACTATTGTAGCACATTTTTGGCATTTTTCTCCAGTCTTGCCATAGACTTGCAAAACCTTCTGAAAACCACCGGGCGCCCCTGAGGTATCACGATAATCTGAATCTGTCGTGCCTCGCATTCGGATGGCTTTTTTCAAAATACTGCGGATAGCCTGGAAAATCTTTTTTCTTTCTGCTAGAGTCAAGGTTTCATTTTTTCTTTCCGGCAAAACTCCAGCCACAAATAAAATTTCACTGCGATAGATGTTGCCAATGCCCGCCAGGAGGTGTTGGTCCATTAACAGAATTCCGATGGCCATTTTTTTCTTTTTTTCCAACAAAGCATCAAAAAATTTGAAATCAAATTGCGAATCCATCGCATCCATGCCTAGACTTTTGATTTCTGGCAGCTGGGCAATATCCTCCGTATTCAC
>JBAZXY010000053.1:0-8652 GCA_041659585.1 Parcubacteria group bacterium
AAAAGAGGTAGGATAGAGGAATGAATGATCAATTATTAGGGGTGGGAATTTTTTTCTTGCTGGTCAATGCGACGGCTTTTTTGGTGATGCTGTGGGACAAGTCTCGCTCACGCCAAAAGGGAGCTGAACGCATTTCCGAAGGAATGCTGTTTTTTATGGCCACGATTTTTGGCAGTGTCGGCGTGCTGGCCGGGATGTTCGCTTTTCGGCACAAAACCCGCAAGTGGTATTTCGTCTTGGGCATCCCACTGCTGATTGCCCAAAATTGCGCTTTTTTGTATGTGGTTTATTTGTATTTGAACAAGACTCTTGGATATTAAGTTAAAAAAGTGCATCGTTTGTGGTTTGTAAGAAATATGTTATATTTATACCATAAATCAACGATGGCTATATAATGTTAAGTTCGCATAAGAACGAGATATATGCAATTTATTTTTTTATGATTAAAATTATTATTTTTGACTTTGACGGAGTTATTCTTGACAACTACGAGCTTCATTACTCGTTTAGTCAAAAACAGATAACTGATATAACCAGAGAAGAACATAGACAGTTGTTTGATGGAAACATTCATGTTGAGCGAGAAAAACTTTCTCATAGAAATACTGGCTACGATTTAAAAAAACATTTTAGTGACGCTAAGCTTGAAACGGTTATTGATTCTGAGGTAAAAGTAATTCTGAAATCTCTGTCAGAAAAATACATATTAGGGATTATTACCTCCGCAAGAGAATATGGAGTAAAAGGTTGTCTCGAATATAATCGGTTAAGTAAATATTTTTCATTTATCTATGGGTATGAAACTAATACATTAAAAAAAGATAAATTTAAAAAAGTTTTTGCGGAGTATGCTGTTTCTTCAGATGAATGTATTTTTGTTGCAGATACAGCTGGAGATATATTGGAAGCTCGTGAAGCAGGGGTTGAAACGATTGCAGTTGATTTTGGATATCACGACAAAGAGCGTCTTATTAAAGTTAATCCCTTGGCAATAGTTTCTAATTTTAGCGAACTATCTCAAATCGTCAGTAAAATAAGGGTATAAAAAAATAAACTACACATAACAAAGAATATCTGGTTAAAAAATTTGCCCCAGTTAAAGTCAAAAGGAAGGAAAAAATTTATTTATTATTAATAAACATATGAAAACAATAGGGCTTATCGGCGGGATGAGTTGGGAGTCATCTCTTGAATATTACCGCATTATTAACGAGCAAATTAAAGAAAAGCTCGGGGGTTTGCATTCGGCGAAAAGTTTAATGTATTCGGTGGATTTTGATGAAATAGAAAAATTGCAACATCAAGGAAATTGGGATGAAGCGACAAAATTGATGATAGACGCTGCACAAAGATTGGAAAAAGGCGGTGCTGATTTTGTAGTTATATGCACTAACACTATGCATAAAATGGCTGAAGATGTTCAACATAACATCCAAATCCCTCTCTTGCATATTGCTGACGCAACTGCAGAAAAAATAAAAAAGGCAGGATTGAAAAAAATTGGTCTCTTGGGAACAAAGTTTACAATGGAGGAAGATTTTTACAAGGGCAGATTAATTAATAAGTACGGACTTGAAGTTGTGATTCCAGATGATCAAGATAGACAAATAGTTCATGATGTCATTTATAATGAATTATGTCTAGGCGGAATTAACCAATCTTCAAAAGACCAATTCATTGGAATAATAAACAAGCTCGTCGATAACGGAGCGGAGGCAGTAATTTTAGGATGTACGGAAATTCCTTTGTTGGTTCAACAGAAAGACGTGGCAGTCCGGTTGTTTGACACTACAAGAATTCATGCAGAATCAGCGGTTGAGTTATCTTTAGAAAAATAAAAGTTTGCTATTAAGATGAAAATATTTAAAAATGGATTAATAACGGGATTGCTTCTTCAACTTGCGATAGGCCCTGTGTTTTTCTTCATCGTAAATTTAACATTGCAAAAAACAATTCTTGACGGTTTTGTTGCGGTTCTTGCTGTCACGCTGGTAGATTACATCTATGTCACACTTGCAATTTTGGGTGTTGGGAAATTGCTTGAAAAAAAGAAAATAAAAAAGATTTTTGGCATGATTAGCTCAGTTGTTCTTATGATATTTGGCGTAATTATAATTAGGGGAGCTATGGGTAATGACATTTCAATAAGCGTCGCTACTGATTCAAAAAACCTTCTATCAAGTTTTGCCTCTGTTTTTTTTCTCACAATTTCCAGTCCTATGACGATTGTTTTCTTTGCTAGTATATTTACCGCAAAAGCCGTTGAATATAACTATAAAAAACGAGAATTATTTGTTTTTGGTTTTGCAACCGGCTTGGCAACGTTTATATTTATGGGATTGTCCGTTCTGATATTATCATTGGTTAAGGAGGGTGTCCCGATATTATTAATACGATTTTTGAATGTGTTAGTTGGATGCTTGCTTATCGGGTATGGAGGGGTAAGATTACGAGCGGTTTTAAAGAATAGCATATAACACCGAATATCTGGTTTCGCATAAATTGCGCTATGATAAGGTAAAATTTAGTGATATAATAATTAAAATAGGTAAGCTATTTGAAGTTTTAACCAATAAACACAGACTCAACTTCAGATAATGTCGATACGTTCAACAAAATAATTTTTTTATCTTTTTAAAAGGGGAATATGGAAGAATATTTATTTGAAAAAACCATGCATACAATTTTTGAGGATGTTACAAATAATTTTGAGAAATCTGGTGAATTGGCAGTTGATGTCGCAAGATTTTTAGAGATGCATGGCTGTGTGGATACCGTGAAGCATGTTAATGAAGTTGCACAAAAAGCAAGAGAATTAGCGCCACGTTTTTTGGAAAAAGAGGAAGATGCATATTGTGCTGGCTTACTTCATGATATTAGTGCTGTATTTCCAAATGAAGACAGAGTGAAAGTTGCAACTGAACTAGGTATTGAAGTTTTGCCAGAAGAAAAAACTTGTCCAGCTATTCTGCATCAAAAGATTTCCGAGGTTATGGCGGAAAAGATTTTTGGAATTACTGACACAAATATTTTGAGTGCTATGGGTTGTCATACTACGCTCAAGGAAAATGCATCAGTTTTGGATAAAATTGTTTTTATTTCAGACAAAATAATGTGGGATCAGGTACATAGCGCACCATATCAATTAGATGTTTTGAAAGCCCTGGAAATTTCCTTGGACGAAGCATGTTTTTGTTATTTGGATTATTTATGGCAACAAAGAGAAAATCTTGCTGTTGTGCATCCGTGGATGGAGACTGCTTACAAACAATTACATGATTCGCTGGGAAAATAAGGAGTTTTTATGATTTTTGGAAACAGAAAAATTAATTCATTTTTATGAAAAAGAAAAAGTTAAAACCCTGGACAAAACTTTCGGAAAAAGTGGTATATAAAAATCCATGGTTTCGTGTTTTTCATGAAAAGTTTGTTACACCGGCACTTGCTGTTGGAAACTATTTCATCATTCACACCAATGAAACTGACCGCTCGGTGTTTATCGTGCCGATTAAAGATGATAAAATAATTTTTACCTATCAATATCGGTATGCGATAAAAAAATGGGCATTGGAGCTTCCGGGCGGGGGACAGGAAAAGGGTTGCACGCCTCTTGTGGCTGCAAAGAAAGAATTTGAAGAGGAGCTTGGTTACACATCTAAGTCATGGAAAAAACTCGGGGTGTATAGCCCGTGGAGTGGTCCGTGCGCAGAACAATGCACGGTGTTTTTAGCAGACGCTTTGACAAAAACAAAACAGAATTTGGAAGAAACCGAAAAAGGATTAAAAATAAAAGAGATTCCAATTACTGAGGCATATCGCATGCTTGATGACGGCAAAATTTCAGATTGCCAGACAATTGCCGCACTTTCATTCGCTAGAAAACATTTATTAATAAAGAATAAAAAATCATAAATACACATGCGGTGCATCCCGATTCTTCATTTGATATATAAGAATGAATATCGGGACTCTCCCCTGCCTACCGGCAGGCAGGCAAGTCCCGCACTTTTCCGTTTTTGTGTAATTTAGAGTAAAATGAAATTAATAAAGCAAGCAGAAATATTGTGTTTTTGCAGAGAAAATTAAATTCAATTTTTATGGAAGGAATAAGACAATTTTATATTAAGCCAACAGGCCAAGAAGATGATAGGGATATCCAAGAACATGCTATAAGTCCAGAAACAACGGAAAAAAACCTTAAAAATTTTAGATATTATTCTTTTCGTGGAAGTGATGATGCAGTAAAAAATATTGGCTCGATAGAACAAAATGAGAGGTTAAGATCAATTATTGAAAACCCTGGCAGTTTCTCTCGGCAAGAGCTAATGAGCGCTATTTTTGAAAACTATTCAGGAGAAGCTTATGGAAACTATCAATGGTTCAAGCCAGTTTCTGCTTGGGATAATTCTCCGGATAAATCTTCTTTATTCTATAGATTCACCAATGATTATCCTCAATTAAGGCAATTAAGCTTGCACCCTGGTTTTATAACGAAGTTGCCATATTTTTATGAGAATATTGAAAGTATAAATCCTGAAAATAAAACGGCGGACGAGGTGCTAGACTTTATGAATAAAAAACTTGGTAACGTTACTCTTTATCGGGGAATGGCACTTACCGAGGAGTGGTTGGCGATAATAAGAAAGGAGGGGATTTTGGCAGACATTAATCGCAATGAGAATAAAAAAAATCAATGGATTATTTTGATGGACGCTATTTATCTACCAAATATAAAGACATGATTGAGGGTCATATTACAAAAGAGAATGCGCCATCACCCATGATTTCCGTTACGGCTGAAAGTGAAACGGCATTTAAAGTTGCGAGTGAATCTCATGGAGGATCATCAAGTATTTATGTGTTTAAAATTTCAATACCAGCTCTTGACCAAATTCACTACTCGGAACATGGCATTCAGAGGCCGGATATAATTAGTAATCTGGGATCAGAATGGGAAAAAGACAGGGAGAGTTTTGTATTTTGGAAAATTAATCCAGATGAAATAATTGAAATTACCCAATCTGATTCTAATTAAGAAAATGGTGCCGGAAATATAAGCAACTAATAATATTCTGATGGCAATAAGATTTTTAAGTAAAATAGAGAAATGGAAGGATTTCTCAAATCTAGCACCGTATCCAATTGAGTTGGATGGGGAAACTTGGAGGTCTTCTGAACATTATTATCAATTCAAAAAGTTTGAAAAAACAGACCTTCAATATGCACAAAGAATTAAAAATGCCCACACGCCAAGGGATGCAAAAATTTTAAGTATGGAAAATGAGAATTATTCTGCTCATTGGGAGGATATAAAGGTTGATGTTTTAAGAGTTGCGGTGAGGAAAAAATTTGAATCTTATTCTCAATTAGAAAATTTACTTCTTTCTACTGGTGATGAAGAATTAATTGAAGCAAATCCAGATGATTATTTTTGGGGTGAAGGCAATGATGGATCGGGTAAAAATATGATGGGACAGCTTCTAATGGAAGTCAGGGCATATTTGAGAAATAAGGGATAATAATAAAAATGTGTTCCATGATGACATACGCAATGATAATTACCAAATAAATTCATATTCGATAGCAACGAATATCTGGTTTCGCAGAAAAGAAAATCACAAGTATTAGAAAATTAAAATTGCAATTTTTAAATTTAAAAAAAGAACCCTTCGCAATGAGTTTGCGAAGGGTCTGTATAGCGTGCGGTTTTCCGCAGGATTGTTTAGGCAGAAGGTGCATGCATTTCGATGAGTTCGCGAAGTGCTGACTTATCAAGGCCAAGCATGTTTGCCCGTGAGCCGAATGTGTCGTCACGAGGGGCGACGCGCATTTCGGAATCGAGTTCGCCTACAAAAAAGTGAACACTTGAACAACCTTGCCTGATTTGAACGATACGGCCACGCTTTGCTCGAGTGAAGATAAGGATGCAGCTATTCTGCTTACTTGCTCCCGGGCAATCGCTGGTGATGTTAACAACTTTCTCGGCCACGCAATCCTTGCCGGTTTCCGAATCATATATTCCAGGATTATGTTTCTTAGTTACCTTAAGGTTCTTTGCCATCTGAAATTTCTCCTATTCTAGAGTTGAAGGACTATTGAACACAAATAATGTTCTCGAAATCATAGCAGATTTGATTCAAGCGCCTATTTAATCCCCGTTTTTTACGTGCCACATTACCGTGCGATAAGCTGGGGCAGTGGGGATTTGCCTACCGTACTTCACCATTAATCGGTGTTGATGTTTTGTTGCATCCAGCGTCGGCAGTGTGAATGTGGCCATAAAAATAGCAACAAAACAGATGAACGATCCAAAGTATAATGGTTTCATTTTGACCTCCCTAGGGTTTGATTAAAGAGCAGATTCTCACAATAACGAGAGACCACTCTTTTGGTTAAAAGACGATTTCCCAACTATTGACATTCTAGTATGGCAGATAAAGGCTAATCTGTCAAGCTAAAGTCACGGCCAAAAATCACGCTTGTATAATTATTTTTATGTGCTATGCTGGAGATAGTATGAATAGGATACATCTATACAATACAGCTTGCTGTTGCAACTCTATATACTAGAGAGTTGTTTTCGCTGATGCGTATTTATTCAAGCAACAACTCTCTGCCACAGGAGGGTTTTTTAATTGTTTAAGCATAAAACTATGATTTATAATAATATATTGGATTTAATTGGTCACACGCCCATGGTGCGCATCAATCATGTCATTGCTCAGGAAGGCGTGGAGATTTTCGCCAAACTAGAAGGGCAGAATCCTAGCGGTTCCATCAAAGATCGCATCGCCTTGGCCATGATTGAACAGGGGGAGCAAGAAGGAATATTGACCAAGGAAAAAATCATTTTGGAAGCCACTTCCGGCAACACCGGCATTGCTTTGGCTATGATTGGCGCCATCAAGGATTACCAGGTGCAGATTGTGATGAGCGAGGCAGTTTCCGTGGAGCGACGCAAGATGATTGCGGCTTTCGGAGCGACTATCGTTTTGACGGAGGGTGCGCTGGGAACTGACGGCGCGATTGCGCATGCGCAGGAATTGGCAGAAAAAAATCCGGAAAAATATTTTATGCCCAATCAGTTTTCCAACGAATATAATAAGTTGGCTCATTATCGTACCACCGCCCAAGAAATTCTGCAGCAGATGGAAGGGAGAATTGATTATTTTGTGTCCGCTCTAGGCACCTCCGGCACTATTATGGGAGTGGGGAAGGCGCTGAAAGATTTTGACCCGCGCATCAAGATTGTTGAAGCGCACCCTGTCAAAGGACACTATATCCAGGGGTTGAAAAATTTGGAAGAAGCCTTGGTGCCTTCCATCTATGACGCCCAGCTCATTGATGAGAAAGTGATGGTGGAATCGGAAGATGCTTTCGCGATGGCGCGCCAAACCATGTTGCAAGAAGGAATTTCAGTGGGCATGAGCAGTGGAGCGGTGCTGGTAGCGGCACGCGAGATTGCCAAAAAAATGACCGGAGGCGGACGCATGGTAGTCATCTTTCCTGATCGCGCCGAGAAATATGCCAGCACAGCTTTATTTGCTTGACATAGATCATTTTTCACAATACAATAATTATTCCATACCTTAACAATTAAAGAGTTTTTTCTAACATTCAATTTTCAATTACGGAGGATAAAATGATTGAATCGCAAGAGATAGGATCCACGGCAATATCATGGAATAATGAATTAGCAATGACAAGGTCAGTAAAAAAGATATTTTATCCGACTTGGAAACAAGCAGCGGCAGCAGTCCAGAAAATTCCAGGAATTGTAAGTCAATTGACTTATTACGAACTCTATAAAAGCGATTCCATGTTGCCAGGAGTGCCTTATCGTCATTATGCTAATTTCCCTGGTTGGGATGTTTTTCTCGGGCGGGAAAAGAAAAGATTCTATTCGACCTGGCGGGGAGCTTCTAGGGCAGTGCGGAAAATCGAAGGAATTACAACGCAAAAATTATACCGTCAACTATACATTATTAATCCTAGGTTACCCTCCACACCTTGTCGGTATTATGCAAACTTTCCTGGTTGGAAAGTATTTCTAGGGGGTAAGAATTTCTATTCTAATTGGAAACAGGCCGCTCGGGCAGCGCGAAAGATTGATGGGATTGTCAATCAGTTTACCTACATTAAATTGTATAAGAATAATTCTCGGTTACCGTCTTCGCCGGAAAAATTCTATGCCAATTTTCCTGGTTGGAAAGAATTTCTTGGTAACAGGATTAAATCTCACTATTCCACCTGGAAAAGAGCCTCTATTGCTGCTCAGAAAATTCCGGGGATTGTCAGTCAGTCCACCTACCGCCAGCTGTACAAGGTTAATCCAAAATTATCCTCAGCGCCCTATCGCTATTATGCGGATTTTCCAGGCTGGGATGTTTTCCTGGGAAAGGAATAGTCATCTATTATCCAACCTCATCAGTCACTATTGTGGCGGGTGAGGTTTTCTTATGCCAGAAAAAAACTCGAGACAAGTGAAATGTTCTCGAGTTTTTCCTATAAAAAAGAAAGGCTATTTTTTTCTAATAATCAATTGTGGATCGACACAATTGAAGTTGCATTGATCAACATTATCAATGCCTTGATGCAGTACCGTTTTGGAGCATTCGTTGAGTTTTTCTTGGCATTTAGCTTTGCTATCGG
>JBAZXY010000054.1:0-8552 GCA_041659585.1 Parcubacteria group bacterium
CTCTTATGACTTGCGCATTTAAATTTCATTTACCGTATTTTACAAGAAAATCTGTTTGAGAGTTTGTTTTTTCTCTACAATATTCCTATGGGCGTCGAGAGAGAGGGAATATTTTAGTGAGAAAAACTAGACTCGAGTTATTTTTTTGAAAAATACGGTAAGTGAAGGATAAAAAGCGTAATTTCTATATCTATTTTATAATTACTATTTCCTCTCCTACGTTCAAACCGGATTTTATTTCCACTTGCTTGCCATTAGTAAAGCCTGTTTGTATTTCTTTTTCCTCAAAATTACCATCTTTTTTCACAATCACCATTTGACGGCCCGACTTATTTTTCACCGCCGCGCTGGAAATCAAAAGCACATCCCGCACTTCGCTAGACACCAAATCTGCCGAACCAGCCATATCGCTCAACAATTTAACATCGGCTCCATCAAAAGCAATCATCACTTTGTAGGTAGCCAAATCATTGGAATCCAATTCTGCCACCGGAGAAACAAAAACAACATCCCCTGCAAACTCACGCTCCGGATAGGCATCCAGTTTAATATAAGCTTTCATATCGGCGGTTATTTTCAGAGCTTCCACATCTTCCACGTTCGCCTCAAACCAAAAACTTTGCGGGTTGATCAAAGTTATAAATGGTGCGGCTGCATTTTGATTGTTTAAATAAATACTGCCTACTGCCCCATTAATCTGCGCTACCATTGCCCCGTCAACCGGAGCCACAATCTGAAAATCCCCATAGCCATTTTTAGACTGTTGATAAGCAGCGTTATTTTTATCCACTTGATACAGCGCGCTTTGATAGCTTGCCTCCACCTGCTCCAGTTGCTTTTTAATATTCGCGACATCTGCCTCTGCCAGCTTCACCTTCACCTTTTGCGCCAAAGCTTGGGTGGAATTTTTTCCTTCCGCATCCACATATTCATCGTACAAATCATCTTCCGCATTTAGTCTTTTTTTAGCATATTCATAAGCTTTCTCTTTAATAGCATAGTCTACACCATCTGCAGAAAGATTATCCTTATTCAGCACACTAGCATTCAAATCTGCCTTGGCTTGCGCTAATTTATTATCTTCACTGCTAGTGTTCAATTGAGCTAGAATTTGACCTTTTTTGATGTTATCGCCCAATTTCACATTCAATTTGTTAATAACGCCTGATTCTAGAAAGCCCAACTTCCAAGTATCAAAAAAAACACTGCCATCCACACTGAGGGCGGTCTGGATGTTTCCTCTCGTCACTTTTTCTGTCGTATATTCCAATTTTGCAACTTTGCTTCCCAAAACGCCGAAATAGCTCAACGCGGCATATCCCAGACCAGCAAGCACTATCACGCCGATTAGTATTTTAATCTTTTTCATAGAGTTATATTCCTTTTATTTTTATCGTTTCCACTTGACCATCTTTCATCCACACGGAAACATACCCTCCTTTTTTCAAATCTGCATAGGTGGCTGCAACGGAATTGCCACTGCCATCCCCTGTGCCTTTGGAAATCGCTACTCCCACCGGCACTGCAATGGACACATCCTCGGTCTTAGCATTAGCCGTTTCTTGCGCCTTGAGAGCTTGTCGCTCTTCCTGAGTCATTTTTTGACGCTCGGCTTTTTGTTTAGCTTGCTCCTCTTCTGATAAAATCTTTTTATCAACTTCATTTTTTATCACCAGTTGATTACCTTCCATGGAAGAAATCACCCCATTGATTTCAGCTGGCCTAGTGGGAGTTGTTACTTGACTATTACTCACTATGGCAGATAGTTTTTCTGCCTCTTGCGCCTCCGGAGATGTTCCGCAACCAGATAGAAAAACTACGCCGGTCAAAAGTAAAGTTGTGGTTAGAATTTTTTTCATTTTTTTTATCTTCTTAAATTTAAATTATTATCAAAAAAATTATTCGTAGCGCAGAGTGTCCACCGGTTTCAATTGCGAAGCTTTCACGGCCGGATAATAGCCGAAAAATACCCCAATACCAATCGTAAAAAATGCCGACATGCCATAACTCCACCACACAAAAACAATATCCATGCCATAGGCTCGCAGGGCAAAAAAGATGCCCGTCGCCAACAACAATCCCACTCCCGCTCCCACGCCACTCAAAATAATCGACTCTAATAGGAACTGCAGCATGATATAATATTTTTTCGCCCCGATAGCTTTGCGAATGCCAATTTCCTTGGTCCGTTCTTTGACAATGATATGCATCACATTCATAATCCCAATTCCGCCCACTAATAGAACAATCAGTCCCACACTCCCCAAAAGGAAAGACATGGTCTGAGCGCTGTCTTTGGCAGCCTGCACATTCACTCCCATATCCCGCAGACGAAAATCTTCTGTCATCCCGGGACGAATGCCATGCGCTTCGCGCAAAATTTTGCCCACGTCCGTCATCGCCGCATCAATCACCTCCACACTTCTGGCTTCCAAATTCAGATTGAATTTTCCGTTCTTGCCCAGGACATATCGATAGGAAGAAGAATAGGGCAGCATGATACTATCATCAATTGAAGTCGGCCCAATAGAACCGCCCTTGTATTTAGCCACCCCGATAATTTCAAATTGTTTTTTTCCAATCGTGATTTGAGTGCCCACCACGTCTGCATCTACGCTGCCATACAATTCCTCTGCCACCGTCGCTCCCAGCACCGCTACTTTAACATTTTCTTCATCTTCCTCTGCCTTAAAAATGCGACCTTTATTGATTTCTATGTTGGCCACTTTGAAAAAATCTGCCGAAGTCCCCAAAATCCCAGCTTGATAGGAATTTCCTTGTCCCGTCGCCTGCACCTTGCCAGTCAGTTGCGGAATAGCCTGAGAGATATATTCACTGGCTAAAATCTTTTCGATATCCGTGACATCTAATTTGGAAATTTGCCCATCCGTGGATGGCGCATTGACCAAGATAGTAGTGACATTCATATTGGAATACTGCTCCTCAATTTTGGCTCCGGCTCCGCTACCCAGCTCAATTACAAGCACAATAGTCGCCGCTCCAATAATGATTCCCAGAGAGGTCAGAAAAGAACGAAATTTGTTGCTACGCAAACTTCTCCAAGCCAGGGCAATTATTTTGATTTGCATTTGCAATAAGGAAATTTTTTTCTTCACCATAGCTGACTCGTTTTAATTAAATAATTTGAAAGCCCACCCGAATAAACTAAAAACGTTATTATTCCCATCCGCTAAAGCTGTTTTTAGTTGAGTGCTCACCTGCTCCATATTTTTGATTTGTTCATTCAAAAGCAATTTATCCGCCGCGTCTGTTGTTTGCGTTTCGATGTTTCGCAATTGCTGAATTTTTTCTTCATGTTGCACCAATCTATTTTGCACTTCATTCAAAGATTTATAATCCGGTCCCATAAAAAATTTGGCCAGTTCACTTCTTTCGCCAGCCACCTGTAGATTTTTCTGGATTAGATTTTGGGCAACCACTTGTTCTTGCTGCATAGCAGCCACTCGACTCTCTAATTCAGGATTTTTATAGTGGAAACCTTTTTGCTCAACATTCACACCTTGTCCAGTGCCTTGACGAGATTCTTTTAGCTCTGGATTTGCTAGCCCTGTTCCAGGCTCATGAATACCTTGTTGCCCTTGCCCAGCACCAGCCTGGGCACCTTGAGGAGCATTATTGGTCAATCGGCCACTGCCATCTTGCACCGGCGCATAATCTGCATCGTCGTGATTAGAAACACCATCACTGTCAGCATCCCGCATATTAGCATTCGTTTTTGCATAATCACTATCATCGCGATTCAAAACCCCGTCACCATCCGCATCCTCTTGTCCATCAGGAATGCCATTTTTATTCACATCTATCATGTTTTGACCACGCCCTTGCCCCTGCATTCCACCATTACCTTGACCGATGCTTCCTTGCGCCCAAGAAGATTGGGTGCCAAGCACACCTAATCCAATAATCATACTAACGGTGATAATATATTTTTTCTGATTCATGTTTTTAAACTTTTCAAAAAAATTATTTTTTTATTTATCCTTCCCACTAAGAAAGGGAGTGAACTCCCTTTCTTAGTATACACTACTTATTGCAATCGATCGCATTTACCATCACCGTTGGCATCCACGAAATTGCCTCCGTTATTTTGTCCGCGTTGTCCGGCATGCATTCCTCGACCCTGTCCATTGCCACCGCCCTGACCCAATCCCAGTTCCGCGCGAATGGCTGCAGCTTCCGCTGTTTTTCCGTCCAGCATCAACTGATGCATTTCCGCAAAACGAGCGAAATTTTCCGCGGTAACTTTGCGCGTTGCTCCGCGCTCTCCCATTTGCGCTTTCCAAGCCGCATAATCCTTGTTTTCAAAAGCTTTCAACATGATTGCATGTCTTTCAGGAGTGTAATTTGGGCCAGTTTTTGTAGCATCTCCCTGATAAGCATAGACGCCTGTCACAATTACCGCTGCCCCTAGCAAGGCTAATGCGCCTGCTCCCAGAGTAATATTTTTCTTGTTCATTGTTTTTTGTGTCTTGATTAACTATCTTTTAATAAAATAATTAATTTCAACTTTCTTTAAATTACCTATAATGCGCTAGCACAGTATAGAACGCATAGAGTGGAAAAAGTTTTCATTCCTTTTTTCACCCCCAAACTACCTTTGCCAGGCAAAAGACTCTTGTGCTAAGATTAACCGGTAATTTATTTAGGATTCTTTTATGAAAAAATATTGTTATTTTAACGGAAAAATTATCGAAGAGAAGCAAGTCCATATTAGCCCTTTGGATTTGGGCATTTTGCGAGGCTATGGCGTGTTTGATGTAATGTATGCAGCGGGAGAAAAACCTTTCCATCTAGATGACCACTGGAAGCGTTTTGTGGCCAGTGCCCAAAAATTGCGCCTTACTGTTCCAGTGACTCAAACTAAATACACCGACATCATCCAAAAACTGCTCGCCCGCAGTCCCTATCCCAACACCAGCATCCGCACTGTGCTTACCGGCGGACCCAGTGAAAATGGCATGACTCTACCGACCACCCCCACTTTTTATATCCTCTTGCATGACATGGAACAATTTATGCCCAGTCCGAAACTCTATGCCACAGGCGCCAAAATTATTACCCACAATTTCGTCCGTTCCCACACACAAGCCAAAACCACTAATTACATCGAAGCCATTATTCATCAAGAAAAACGCCAAAAGCAAAAAGCGGTGGAAATTCTCTACGCTCTCAATAACAACATTACCGAATGCTCTACCAGTAATATTTTTATGGTGAAAGATGGCGTACTCTATACTCCACACAAAGACATTCTCTTTGGCATCACCCGTAAAATTATTATGCGTCTGACTAAAAAAGAAAAGATTGTCGTGCAAGAACAGGACATCACTCTGGCACAACTCTGTGCCGCCGATGAAGTTTTCATCACCGGTTCCGCCAAACACATCCTGTCCATTGTTAAAATTGATGCTCAAAAAATCGGCTCCGGCAAACCCGGCCCGCTGACAAAAAAATTATCCAGAGCTTATTTTGATTATTTAGCGGCTTATTAGAAAATCTGCTTTTACACAAAAAAAAATGAGCGGCCGTATCCGATGGATACGGCCGCTCTTATTATACGCCTACACTAAAAATTAATAAGTAATACAAGCCAGATGATTGACATTTCTCTGCCATTTTGCTAATCTGAGTCTTCCCAGAGTTGTTTTACAACCGCAGTCAAACATTAACGTAGTCTAACCAAGGAGACAGAAGCAATGAAACAAATTCCTGTGATGATCAATGGCTTGCCCGGCAATATGGCCAGCTTAGTCGAAACCGCCCTTTCACAGCGCACTGATATTCAAATCATTCCATTTTCATTAACCGGCCCCGGCATGGATCACTGTTATACTGGCAAAGATGGGAATATCGGACTTTATGCGCCACATGAACATGCCAAGATAATGCAGGCAGTGTCTGAGAAGTTGTGTGCTGATGGGCTTATCGCCATCGATTTCACTCAACCAAGTGGTATAGAGGAAAACGTGAAACGCTATTGCGCCAACAAAATTCCTTTTATCGCAGGAACCACTGGTGGAAACAGAGAAATTCTTCCCCAACTGGTCGAGGCCTCTGAAATATCAGCGGTCATCGCCACTAATATGTCTGCCCCGGTTGTGATGCTGGTGGATATGATTGCCCGTGCCGCTACGGATTATCCTGACACGCTCAAGGATTGGGAAATCCGCATCACAGAAAGTCACCAAGCCAAGAAAGAAGACATCAGTGGAACGGCCCTGACTATTGGCAAGATCATGAAAGGCCTGGGCGTCAAATTCATTGGTCCGGAAAACATCCATAAAGTACGTGATAAGGTTGATCAGCTATTTATGGGCATTCCTAAGGATGCGCTGAGTGGTCACGGCTGGCACAAATATTCTCTGCGTTCTCCCGATGACAACGTCATGCTGGGCTTTGAACACAACATCAACGGCCGCGACACTTATGTTGAGGGCACTTTGAAAGCCTTGGATTTCCTGGTGAAAGAAGTGGCCGCAGGCTCCCAGGGTCACTGCTTTTCTATGCAGGACGTAATGCGGGGATAACATTTCCCCCAAGAATAATCACCTCAAGGAGGGTTCGTAAGAATCCTCCTTTTTTATTTACCAATTAATAACTTATCTTAATTTTTTAATAAAAATCCTCCTTTCTGCTAATGATAAAAAAACAACCGGCAAAAATACTGATTGTTTCTTTGTTTCAAGCGGCTATGTATTTATTTTATAGATCATCTCCATTAATGTCGGCATAGAACTAATGAATTTTTCCGGATTTTTTGCAACCTCCGATAAAAGATCTTCTTCATTAAACCACGCCACTTGTTCGATTTCATCTTTTTGCAGAATAAACTCTTCTGCTTCCCTGTCAATTAATCCATAGAATACTTGGTTGTAGAATTTTCTTTCTCCCTCAATTAATTTTTTCGGCCCAAGAACTAAAGCCATTTCCGATAAATCCAATTCTTCCTTATTCTCTTTAATAATATTGCTTTCGTATGTTTCATTTTCTGCAACCGTTCCCGCGACGGCCGGGCCCCATAGACCTGGATCATTTCTTTTACTCAAAGACCTCTGCGTCAGCAAAACTTCCTTCTTAGAATTTCGCAACCACAGACAGCTTACCCGATAGATGTCGCTTGTTTTTATATCAGACCTATTTTTCACTCCGATAACATTATCATCTTCATTCACTATGACATTTCGCTCAAAGAGATAGCTGCCCATAACTTCAATCAATCTCTGATAAATTTTTTTATGCCCAATTTCACTAGGGTGCAGTCCGTCAATAAAATCCTCATTATCTAATGTGCTACTAATGTCCACAAAGGGCAAGGAATTTTTTCCAGCGACATCTTTGATTATTTTGTCGTACGCGCTGATTCTTGCCTTGGTATATCTCTTGCCCGTTACGCTTTTTGGCAGTGGATTTGTAAGCAATTCATCTCCCAACGCAAGACCGATAAAAAATATTTCCGTAGTGATTTTCCTTGCCCTATTAACCAATTTTTGAAGATTATCTTGAAAAACATCCGGACTAGCCTGATCGACCAATTCCCCATCTCTCATATATTGCAAGGAGTCATTTGTGCCGATAAGAATGATTATCATATCTGGCTTGCGCGCCTCGGACTCACTTTCGATTCTTTTTAATAAGTCTGCCGAGGTGTTCCTATCAATTCCGAGATTATAAATTTCCAGATAATAGTCAGTTTCTGCCTCAAGATAATTTCTAAGCAAATCAGCCCAACCGACTCGCTTGGGCAGTCCCATAGCCCAAGTAATGCTATCACCAAAAATACAGATTCTTTTCATAGATATATAAATTATTTTATCATTTTTTAAGTCATACGATTTTCTCACATACCTCAATATAATTAATTTTACGCCAAAATCATCCATCTAGCAAAAAACAAAAAAAATAGCCAGCATAGTACCGGTTATTTTTTTGTTCGCTTCGAGGTTAATTTATTTCTGCCTCTTGATTTTCTGCTCAATGTCTTCCCGACTGAGCTTCTTGGTGCAGAAGAACCAATCATAGCAATGCATTTCCTCGCTGCCTTCCATGCGATCTTTGGCTACCCCGCAGGAACCGGCCGGCGGCACAATGACGTCTTCCCCCGGTTGCCAATCGGCTGGCGTAGCCACGGAAAAAGCGTCGGCTGTCTGCATGGCCACCAAGGCTCGATAGAGCTCATCGAAATTCCTGCCCAGACTCAACGGATAATAGATGATGGCGCGAATCACGCCTACCGGATCGACGAAAAAGACCGCCCGCACTGCCTTGGTATTGCTTTCCCCCGGCTGAATCATGCCATATTTTTTGGCCACTGCCATAGTGATGTCTTCAATCAATGGGAATTTGACTTCCACATTTTTCATCCCTTTATATTCAATCTTTTCTTTGATGGTGCGCAGCCAGGCAATGTGGCTATATAATCCGTCCACGGACAACCCCACTAATTGGCAATTGGCCTCCGCAAATTTTTGTTCCAAGCTGGCAAAGGTGATGAATTCTGAAGTGCAAACAGGGGTGAAATCAGCTGGGTGACT